>JAJFUL010000071.1 GCA_021372425.1 Spirochaetaceae bacterium | reverse complement strand
CGAAAAAGTCATCGAAGGAATCCTCCAGGGCAAGCTCCGGAAACTCATGTCAGAGATATGCCTCATGGACCAAGGTTTCGTGAGAGACGAGAAAACCAGCGTCGCCGTAGCCCTTGCCGCGGTGAAGAACGAAGCAGGCTTCAATTTCGAGATTGTCGACTATACCTACATCCGTGTTGGAGCGGAGGCCTGAGGAAATCCCAGGCATGATTGAAGGGAACTTGCGGCCACGCTGCAGGTTCCCGATTTTATTGCCATGGCGCATCAGTCGGGAGGCATTATGGAATCCGTAAAATCGATTTGTGAAGAACGAATGAAGAAAAGCATCGCATCGCTGAAAGAGGAATTCAACACTATCCGGACCGGACGGGCATCGCCTGCCCTACTGGATAAAATCCGCGTCGATTATTATGGGCAAAAGACCCCGTTGTCGCAGGTTGCGACAGTATCTGTGCCAGAAGCGCGCCTTATCGTAATCCAGCCATGGGACCGTACTCTTTTCAGCGAAATCGAGAAGGCGATTCTCAAATCCGAACTGGGACTGAATCCTTCGAACGATGGCAAGGTCATTCGCATAGCCATCCCTCCTCTCACCGAACAGCGGAGAAAGGAACTCGCCAAAACGGCCAAAGCGACAGCGGAACAATTTCGGATTGCAGTCCGAAATATCAGGCGCGACGGCCTCGAAGAACTCAAAAAACAGCAGGCCGCGGGCGGCGTGCCGGAAGACACCCTAAAAAAAGAGGAAGAGGATCTCCAGAAGCTTACCGATTCCTATATCGCCCAGATCGCGAAAGTGCTTGAAGAAAAAGAAAAGGAGATTATGGAAGTCTGAAGCGCGTCCTTTAGCTCGCGCTATGATGCCTATGAATCAAAAAAATCTTCCGACGCATGTTGCAATCATAATGGATGGCAACGGCCGATGGGCTTCACGCAGTGGACTTCCACGGACGGAAGGTCATCGGGAAGGGCTGTCCACTGCAAAAAAAATCGTCAAACTAGCATCCTCCATGGGAATCTCATACCTGTCGCTATACACTTTCTCCACCGAGAACTGGAAGCGGGCTCAGGAGGAAGTAGGGTTTTTGATGGCCCTCATCAAGAACCATCTTTCTGCCGAGTTCGATTTTTACCGGCAGAACCGGATCAAGGTCGTTCATTCCGGTCAGAGAGAAGGCCTTCCAGTGGACATCCTCGAGGAAATCGATGAGATCGTTCGCAGCACTTCAACTTTCCCGGGCATGGTCGTGAACCTGGCAATCAACTATGGCGGCAGGAACGAGCTTGCCAGGGCGATGCAAAAAGCTGCCAGGGCTGGAGAGTCATTCGACGATCCCGAAAAATCCGAAAAAAAAATCAGCGCTTATCTCGATCACCCAGAAATACCCGATCCCGACCTTGTCATAAGGACTGCCGGGGAATACAGGATATCCAATTTTCTTCTCTGGGAATCGGCGTATTCCGAACTCTATTTTTCCGGTCGCCTTTGGCCTGATTTTTCGGCAGATGATTTCAAGGCTGCCATAGAAGACTATGCCGGACGCGAGCGCCGTTTTGGAGGTGCATGATGACCAGAAATACCGTGCAGCGGTTGATCATATTCTTTACTGGCATACCATTGTTCGTTCTTTGCGTGTTGTATGCTTCTTTTGCCCGGAACATCCTGCTGGTGCTTCTCATCCTTGCAGTGCAATACCTTTCGATCCGTGAGCTCTCGACTCTCTTCCGGGACCGGGGGATCACGATAAGGAAAAACTTGATAAGCAGTCTCTCCCTGGCCCTCGGCATTATGGTCTATATCTATCCATGGATCAGGGAGTATTTTCAGCTATCTTTTTCGCCCACCGAATTCATGTTCATGATCTGCACGCTGTTCTGCCTTGTCATCAACGTACCCTTTGCATTCAGCCGCCCCGAGAAGTTCGAAAGCATAATTCCCGAATTGGCTGGCAGCCTCTATGCCTTTTTCTATTGCGGAATCCTGGGGAGCTTCATCATCTATCTCATTTCCTGCTTCGGGCAGTTGAAGGCGCCTGTCCTGACTTTTGCGCTCATGACCTTCGGAAATGACAGCCTCGCGTGGTTGGTGGGCAAGACAATCGGCAAAAAGCGCGGCATTGTACCGGTTAGCCCGAACAAGAGCCTTGCAGGTTTCATTGGAGGAGTCCTCGGATCAGTCATCGGGGGAGCCCTTGCCTTCTTCCTCTTCCCCGAAGCCAATTTCGGATCATTCCGGAACATCCTCATCCTGGGATTGGTTATGGCCGCAACGGTAATCATCGGCGACCTCGTGGAGAGCGCGTTGAAGCGGTCCGCCGGAGTAAAAGACTCAAGCGCCCGTGTGCCTGGACGCGGTGGAATACTGGACTCTTTCGACAGCCTCCTGTTCTCTGCTCCAGTTTTCGTTTTTGTGTCTCTGATCATGGGGTTTTTCCCAACGGTCTGAAATGAGAAAACCACGCAAGATTGTCGTCCTTGGGGCCACTGGTTCCATCGGGACGCAAACTCTCACCTGCATCGATGCAGCGAATCGTGCCGAACCCGGAACTTTCCAGGTGACCGGCCTCTCGGCATTTACCAGCATGGAGACCTTGCTGCACCTTTCCCCACTCTACCCGGAAGCCGCGCTCGCTATTTCAGGCCTTGTCGTCGCCCCGGAAAATGAAATAAATGCATCCGGACACAAAGTTCCCATTTTTGCCGGTCCTCAGGCCATCGATCAGCTTCTCGATTCGGTTCCCGCGGACCTTGTGGTGAACGGCGTTGCAGGAGCCGCGGGATTTCGAGCCTCGATTTCGGCCCTGACGCGGGGATGCAACCTCGCTCTTGCGAACAAGGAATCCGTCGTGATGGGATTCAGCCAGATCAAGGCGATGGCAGAACGCAAGGGCCTGTCAATAATTCCTGTCGATTCGGAACATGCTGGCTTGTTCCAGCTTGTTTCGCGTATCGGCAGTGCATCAATCACCGAACTTTGCATCACTGGTTCGGGCGGTCCGTTCCGGACGCTTTCCCTGTCCGAATTGCGGAACTTGGAGCCCGATGACGCTGCCCAGCATCCAGTATGGAAGATGGGTCGAAAAATCAGCATCGATTCGGCAACCCTTGCCAACAAGGGGCTGGAACTCATCGAAGCCGTCCGCCTTTTTGGCCTTCCAGAGGAGGATGTCCGCATACTTATCCATCCGGAAAGTATCATCCACGCCCTCGTAAGAACAAAAGACTCAGCGCTGTATGCCTATATGTCAGAGCCTGACATGAAATTGCCAATCAACATAGCGCTGCACTGGCCCGATGAAGTACCCAGCCTTTTTGGCAGACTCGACCTGGCTGGCAAGACGCTGCATTTCGAGGACCCTGACCTGGAGCGATTCCCGATGCTGAGGCTGGCCCGCGAATCGGTTCGGATCGGGGAAGCCGCGACCAATGCATACAATGCTGCCAATGAAATTGCTGTGGCCGCCTTCGAGCGGCGCGCAATCCTGTTCACGCAGATACCTGAAGTCGTGGAGCGAACCCTGTCGCATGACTGGCATTTCCCTGTTCCCGATGTTGACAGTATATTTGAGGTTGACACACTGGCAAGAAAACTTGCACACTCTGCTGTTCTGGAGATTTCATGCTGAATATCCTTCTTGGCCTTCTTGGCCTTTCCATTGTCATTATAGTGCATGAGCTGGGCCACTTCTTTGCTGCAAAAGCAAATGGAGTCGAGGTGGAAGCCTTTTCCATCGGTTGGGGGCCCAGGCTTTTCTCTTTCCGGCGGAAGGGCACCGAATGGAAGATTTCAGCCCTCCCCATCGGGGGCTACTGCAAGATGAAGGGTGAAGAATCCTTCAAGCAGGCGATCGAACAGGATCTTTCCACACTTCCGAGGGAGAAAGGCTCGTTTTATGCAGCTTCACCCTGGCGAAGGATAAGCATATTGCTGGCTGGGCCTTTTATGAATTTCGTCCTGGCCATTCTTTTTTCGACTATAGTGTCCTGGGCGGGCACAAGCGTCCAGACCATACCCAACAAGATAATTCTTGCCAGCGAATACAGTGCAGGCATATCCGGTTCAGTCCAGAACCCAGCTGACCTCGCGGGCCTGAAGACGGGAGACCTCATAACCTCCATCGACGGCAAAGCCGTGCAGGACTATTCAGATCTGCAGCAGATGATTGGAATCAATGGCGGCAAGACACTCCACATGACCATCCTGAGGGACGGGGCCCGGCAGGATATTACCATCACTCCCCGGCTCGACAAGAATTCAGGCCAGGGACTCATAGGAATTTATGGCTGGGTTGAGCCTGTCATCGGCTCGATTGAAAAAGGAAGCGCAGCGGCCATTGCAGGCCTTGTCGTCGGAGACAGGATCCTGTCTATCGACGGAACGCCCGTAAACAACAGCCTCGACATCGTCAAACACCTCGACTCGATGCCCGAACGCATCGTAATTAAAGCGCAGCGTGCAGGCTCCATCGTCGATGCGACGCTCGTACTATCTTATTCCGGGACAGACGCACAGTCCGCCCAGTCCAATATCGGCATCGGCTTCCAGACAATCACCAGGACTACCAAGGCTTCCTCGCTGGGCGAGGCGGTCGTGATGGGCTTCAATGAGACGATCAGCACCTTCGTTCTCAGCATCAAAAGTTTCGGGCTCCTCTTCCGCGGAATCAATATCTTCAATGCGATATCAGGACCAGGACGCATAACCTACATGGTAGGAAGCAGTGCCACGGCAAGTTTCAAGCAATCAGGCTTCGCAGGCATACTTCAGGTGCTCAGCTTTCTGGCTCTCATATCGGTCAGCTTGGGTTTTATGAATCTCATGCCGATACCTGCGCTCGATGGCGGACAAGTGCTTCTCTGCGTCATTGAGCTGTTCAGGCGCAAACCGCTCAAGGTAAAGACCCTTTACCGCTATCAGTCGATGGGATCAGTGCTGGTTGTTGCCCTGATGCTGGTGGCGATGGTGAGCGATGTTATGTATTTTGTAAAGAAATAAGCCTTATCTTTCGTGGCGCTCCATGTTGACAAACTTGGCGAGCGTAGGCTTGAACCAGACAGTAGTTTTCCCAATTGGGCCATTTCTCTGCTTTGCCACGATGAGTTCCGTCTCGATCTGATCAGAGCGCTGATCGGCGGATTTGTTCAGTTCCCTGTCCCTGTGCAGGAAAAGGATGAGATCGGCGTCCTGTTCGATGGAGCCGCTTTCGCGCACATCGGCAAGGTTTGGCTGCTTGCCTTCCGCCTCGCGCTTCAACTGGGACAGCGCGACAATGGGGATCTTCAGCTCCCTGGCCAAAGCCTTCAGCGATCGCGATATGTCCGCTATCTGCTCCCAGCGCGGCAGATCAGCATTTTCATGCGTGACGAGCGTGATGTAATCGACGAAGATGATCTTGACCGATTGCTCGAGGACTAGCCTTCGGGCCATGGTTCGCAGGTCAAGCAGCTTCATGTTTGGCATGTCGACGATATAGAGAGGGGCTTCGTATATCCTTCCTGCGGCATCCATGAGGTCGTTGAGGTCGGTGCTTCGGAGCCTTCCCGTGCGGATTCGGTCGCCGGGGACGCGGGCCTCGGCCGACATGATCCGATTCATGAGCGCTGTTTCGGACATTTCCAGCGAAAAGAAAGCCGAAGGGATCTTCATGTCGATGGCCGCGTGGCTGGCAATGGTGAGCGCCAAAGCCGTCTTTCCCACCGAAGGCCTTGCACCGATGACTATAAATTCGGAATTCTGGAAGCCGGAAGTCATGGCATCGAGCTCGGTGAGACCCGACGGAATTCCGGTAAATGCATTCGGGTTGTTGCTCAGCTGTTCAATCAGGGAAATCGCCTCAGGGATGAGTTCTTTCAGCGAATGGTATGACGCTGTCTTCCTGTTCTGTGTTATCTCGAATATCTTGGATTGTATTTCATCGAGGATGGGGCCTGTTTCGGTCGATTCATCGTAGGCCAACGAGGAAACCTGCGCAGAAAGCTGGATCAGCTTGCGCCTTGTGGACATCTCCTGGATGATGCGGGCATAGTACTCCACGTTTGCGGCGGACGGCGTCACGGATGTCAGGTTCGCCATGTATCCCGGACCGCCCGCCCTCTCGAGTGTCCCCGCAAGCCGCATTTCGTCGGTCAGAGTTATCAGATCCGATCGCAATCCTTTTTCATGGAGCGATACTATTGCCGAAAAAATCTCTCTGTGTGCCGGGAGATAGAAGTCGTCCGCCCTAAGATACCGCAGGACAACGCTAATCGAATCAGGGTCGAGAAGCAAAGCGCCAAGGCAGGCCTGCTCGGCTTCAGGATTATGCGGAGGGACTTTGTCTTTCAGGGTGAGAGGAGCCATTTTTCATTCCCAATTGTCAAGAATTCTTATGAAGCTGATTATATGACGGGGATACAAAAAAAGCATCAAGCGCCGGGAGAAAAAATACTTTCCGGCGAGACTTGATGCTTAACTGACCCCCGGCACAAGGCAACACCTCTATCGCGAGAATAAGCCCCGTCTAAATGCCGTGTCAGTATAAGCCTCAGGCCCTTGTTAGCCAGAGGCTTCATGGTTTAACAGAGCAGAGTATCAGAGTCTTCCAGAATCGATGGCAGCTTCGAATGCAGCAGCCTGCTCTTCGACGCTGGCAGGTTCGGTGCCTTCAACTCTGGCGCGGCGCACGCGCTGCTTCCTGGGCTGGCCCTCGCCTTCCTCTGTTTTCTCGGCCTTTGTTTCCTGGCCGATGATGACCACCTTCACGGTCGCGTCATCCTTCTCGTAAAGATGAACAAGAACTTTGTAGTTGCCTGCGCTCTTGATGGCCCTTCCGGGAACTTCGATTTTCTTGCGATCGACCTCGATTCCCTTCCTGAGCAACTCATCGGCGATGTTTGCATTCGTGACGGCGCCATAAAGCTTGCCATTGGCACCGGCAGGCATCGTTATCGAAAGCTCTTCGGCTTCGAGCTTTTCCTTGAGGGAAAGAGAGGACTGGCGCTTCTGCTCCTTGATCCCGTCGATTTCTGCCTTGCGTTTCTCGAACATGCGAACGTTCTTATCATTATAGGCAACGGCCAGGTCACGCGGCAGAAGGAAATTCCGGGCGTAGCCGGGCGCAACATCCTTGACGTCACCAATTTCACCAAGGTTTGGGACGTCTTGATTCAGGATGATTTTCATAATCTAGCTCCTTTGAAGTTGCGGTATGGAAACCATACCTCTGTAATACCCAATAAGGGCAATGCGATCAGAATGATGACAGCTGCGGTCTGATTTATGATGCCGACAATGATGAGCAAAGGCAACAGAAGCCGCAGGATCCCACCAGCTTTGAACCGCTTTGAGAAAAAATTGAGAATCCCGATCCCCTGTGCCGCATAGAGCGCCGCAAGAAAGAGCGCAACATTCCACGCTATCCAGGCAATCGGTCCTTCCTTGTGCAGGGCAGTGACTATGAGCAGCGCCGTCCATGCAAGAAGCGTCGGCCACAGGAGTGAATAAGGGACATGCATGTCCGTGATGTTCCGTTTCTGGAACAGAGTCCCATCTGCCTTCCCCTGTTTGACCGCCTTGATTGCCGCCAGCCCGCTTCCAAGCCACCAATTGGCTGCGGTGAAACAGAGCATTACGGGGGCATAGGCCGATTTCACGATTTTCAGCGCCGACTCAAGGGTCGAATGCACGACAGCTGCGTCAGCTGCCTGTCCGCTTATGCCTGCCAGGTTTTCCTGGAGCATTTCCTCCAGTCCGGCAACAAAGCTGACGTCGGAAAGCATCCTGGTCAGGAAAGGCCATGCCACTATCGACAGCAAGGCCGATACGAGTACCACCTTCTGCCCCTGGCCCGATTTCCCCAGCCCGCTGTTGATATACCAGACCGCGATCATGAACAGAAGCGGCGGAACGATGCCCGCAACCAGGTATTTCGGCTGCAGGGCTGACAGGCTACCGCCCAGGCTGACGAGCATTCCAACTAAAATAACGATCAGGCTTGCAAGGCTCGCCCTTATCCCCGTTTTCAGACCTTTGCGCGCATATGCATACTGCAGCGGCGCAAGGAAAAAAAAGGAGAAGACATAGGTAAGATAGAGCACTCCCGACAGGATGCCATAGGATATATCGAGCAACATACCCTTGTAGTCGACGGAATGCCCCTGATGGTCCATGCGCAGCGTCGCTTATTTCACAACGTAGGGAAGAAGGGCGAGAGCCCGTGCGCGCTTGATGTTGACGGCAAGCTCGCGCTGATGTTTCGAGCAGGTACCGGTGATGCGGCGAGGAAGTATCTTCCCACGCTCAGTCGTATACCTGCGCAGAGTGTCGGCGTCCTTGTAGTCGATCTTGGCCTTCTGTGTGCAGAATTTGCAGACTTTCTTCTTGAAGAAGCCCTTGCCCTTGCGCGGGCCTGCGCTGCGGTCGTCCTGGTCCCTGTGGCCGTCGCCCTGGTCAGATTCGGCCCTTCCGGCCCGCACATCCATTGTATCTTTTGCATCAGACATTGAATTTCTCCTTTCAAAAATAAAACAAACCTAAATCAGAATGGTATGTCGTCATCGAAAGCCCCGCCTGATGGAGTCTGGCTTCCGTTCTCCACAGCCGTCTTCTGCTCCGAAGCGCCCTCATAAGCGGATTGAGAGGCTTTCTGGTAGCCCCCGCCTCCCTGCCCTCCAGCGGCGTTTCCAAGCAGACGGACATTTGTGGCGTTAACCACTACCTTGCTTCGTGTTTGCCCGTCTTGTTCCCAGCGATCCTGTCTCAACTCACCTTCAATCGCAACCTGCTGCCCCTTGGTCAGATATTTGTTGACCGCCTCGGCGCCTTTGCCCCAGTAATCGATCTCGAAGAAACTGGTTTCATCGACCCACTGGTCGTCCTGTTTCCTTGATCGGTTGACCGCGATCGAAAAACGCGCAATGGCAATCCCCGATTTGGTGTACTTGAGTTCCGAATCTCTGGTGAGTCTCCCAACCAAAACCACGACATTGATGTCGCGCATCCGGTTCCTCCTTGGTCAGACTTCTACTTTTACCAGCAGGTACTTGAGAATGCTCGGATTGATCTTGAATGTCTTTTCGATGGGAGAGACATTCTGGGGATCAAGGCTGATCCTGTAAAGGATATAGTGGCCGCGAGCCCTTTTCTTGATTGGATACATGAGAGGTCGGTCTCCCATGTCTTCTTCTTTGATGTCGGTGGCGCCAAACTGTGCAAGTTCAGCCGCGACAGACTCCTTGCCTTTCTGGAATTCCGGTTCCTCTGAAGGCAGGATCGTGACAAGTTCGTATTGTCTCATTCATTCCTCCCTGTGGACTTTCCCATCCATACGGATAGGTCTGATTCAATCGCAGCCCGAAAGGGCCCGACTGGATAAAGAGGGCTACAACTTATAGCACAAAAACGCATTCCTGTGCAAGACTTGCAATAGGCAGCTGTATTTCACATAATACCTCGTATCATTTCGGGAGGCACAATGTCCAGTTTCATCGAACCGAGGGTTCTCAAAGGATTCCGAGATTATCTGCCAGAGGCTGAGATAGCCAGGTCTGCCCTCGCAGACAAGCTCGAGGCTACATTCCGCTCTTTCGGCTTCGTACCGATCGATACGCCAGCGCTCGAATATGCCGAAATACTGCTGGGGAAGGGCGGCGGAGAAACTGACAAGCAGGTCTACAGATTCAGGGACAACGGCGATCGCGATGTAGCGCTCCGTTTTGACCTGACGGTGCCTTTTGCAAGGTTCATGGCGGAACACTGCGACGAACTCTACCTTCCCTTCAGGCGATATCACCTAGGCAAGGTCTGGCGGGCAGAGAACACTCAGCGCGGACGTTACCGGGAGTTTATGCAGTGCGATTTCGATATCGTTGGCACTGACAGCGCCTCCGCCGACGCCGATATCGTTCTCACGATCGTAAGCGCCATGGCTGCGCTGGACGTCGGCCCTGTGCGCGTCAGGGTCAATCACAGAGGGCTTTTCAACAGGTTCCTGGCTGCACAGGGCGTATCGGACAAGCTCGTGTCTGTTCTCAGAACAGTGGATAAGCTCGAAAAGGTAGGGCCGGAGGAGACAAGGAACCTTCTGGCGGCGGAGACCAGCATGGACCTGGCCGGCAGGGTCATGGATTTCATCACACCGGAGGGCAGCTCGGCGGAAACGCTAAGAAAAATGATTTCACTCTGCGGCAATGACGATGAGGAAGCAGCGGCAGCAGGCAAGAGACTGTCGGATGTTTTTTCCATAGCCACAAGCTGCGGTTTCGGCGATTCCGTCAACCTCGATCCAGGAATCACGAGAGGCTTGGACTACTATACGGGAATTGTCTTCGAGACGACGCTGCTGGAAATGCCGGGAATTGGTTCAGTGTGCTCTGGCGGACGCTACAATGAATTGGCGAGCCTCTATACGGCAAAAAATCTGCCGGGAGTTGGCGCATCGATCGGGCTGGACCGCCTCCTTGCCGCACTGGAAGCTTTGGGCAGAAGACAGGAATCTGATCCTGTCCCCCTCGTTCTCATCGCCAATACCGAGTCGGTATCGCTTGCGCAGCTCCACGGCCAGGCCATGGAGCTCAGGAAGGCCGGGATTTCGAGCGAAGTTTTCCCCGAACCAAAGAAAATGTCCCACCAGTACAGCTATGCCGAGAAAAAGGGCATCCCCTACGCGCTGATGCCGGATGGAGATTCCCTTGCCAGAGGCGTCCTGCCACTTAAGGACCTCGCGCGGAGAAGTACGACCGAGTTTGGCTCCCTTTCCAGCCTGGTCGAATTCCTGAAAAGCGTGAAAATGCATGGGTGAGACCGAAAAGGGGATGCAGGCTCCCTATCCGCCCCAGCGGACCTATGTAATCCGCTCTGGCCGGATGACGGATGCGCAGAAGCGCGCCATTGAACGTGACGGCGATGATTTCATCATTCCTTTCACTGGAAAATTGCTCGA
The DNA here is from genome assembly GCA_021372425.1 of Spirochaetaceae bacterium. Classification (GTDB taxonomy): domain Bacteria; phylum Spirochaetota; class Spirochaetia; order Treponematales; family Rectinemataceae; genus JAFIHQ01. The sequence continues at coordinate 11,250 of JAJFUL010000071.1, read as the reverse complement.
CATGGAAGGGATTTTCCCGGATGCAAAGCCCATCATCATGGAAATAGGCTTTGGAATGGGCCAGGCCAGCTGGAAGATCGCCATGGCGAGACCTCAGTACAATTACCTCGGCGTCGAAGTGCACGCCCCCGGAGTTGGCAAGCTGATATTGGATCTTAAATCAAACTCGATATCGAATTTCAGGATTTTTCAGCATGATGCCATCGAGATTTTGCAGACCATGATTCCCGAGCGCTCGCTGGCAGGATTCCACATTTTCTATCCTGATCCCTGGCCCAAGAAACGGCATCACAAGCGCAGGCTCATGCAGGAGTGCCACATTGCCCTTATGCTTTCCCGGCTGGCGCCCGGGGGCTATCTCTATTTTGTGACCGATATCGAGGAATATGCCAGATCCACGCTGAGCCTTCTGTCGCGAACCGAGGGCTTGGATAACGCCTATGACGGCTACGCAGAGGGAATTGGATGGAGGCCGGAGACGAAGTTCGAGCGAAGGGCGAAAGAGCTGGCAGACGGCGGATCGCCGACGGCCATGTCCGCCTATGAACTCTATTTCGTAAAGCGCTGAGCTTCCGCGCAGAATAACCGTCAATTCCCCAGAGTAACCAGGCACTTCATTCGAAGAACGAATCAAGCTTCCTGTAAAGTTGGCCTATTTTCTCCCTGTCCGCACGCTGGACCATGTCGCTGGTAGCTGCGTCGGCAAGGCTTTCCAGGCTTGCGATGCTCTCGTTGAGCGCCGTATGGAAGCCTCTCGAAATCCGGAACCAGTAGACACCATTCCCATCCGTATACAAGGTGACAAAGCCAAGCGTCTTCTCCTTCTGCTTGTCCTTGCCTTTTCCTTTTGGAAGGGCGATCTGGAGGACATGGTCAAGTTCGCCGATAAGATGCTCCAGCGTTGCCAGATCGATGTCGCGCTTCGAGGCCGAAGCTGTCGATATCTCGAAATTCACGCCTCGCGGCCAATCCCGGGACAAGTCGCGCTCAGGATCGAGCCAATCGGCGATTCGGATGATGGTGGAAAGCTTCTCTCCTTCCAGAAAGCTGAAGTTTTTGAAAAGCACCGTCGCAGTGAGGTTTTTGAATGAATTCGCCGATTCCCTGTCCAAATTGGTGCGGGCCACGCTGAAAGTATCCCAGTCCAGCAGCACGTTTTTCTTCTTGTTAACCCTCGCGATCCGGAAAATACAGCCTCCAAGCCGAATGCTGTCGGTAAAATCCCGTCCCGGAAGATCCGAAACGCCAGCGGGTGTGACTTCTTTGCCGTTGGAGCGCTGTGGCCGCCCTTCGGTCGCTTTTTCTCTAGCCGGCTTCCTTGGTTGGCCAGCGAGCAAACCTTCGGCGACACGCGGGGAAATACGCTTCAGCAGATCCCTGGGAAGCGGCGAGACGGACATTGCATACATGCGTGTCGTCCTTACAATTTCGCCTGCAACGATAAAATCGGGATTTTCTCGATACATGACTGATCCGGGGTGTATCTGGATCTTTTCGGCCGTAAGCGAGCGGTAGAGACCTCGCTCATGCCTGGCGCAGACAAACTGGATCAGGCCCCTGCTGATTGCGCAAAGGTAATCATAAAGGGAACCGCCTCGGCCGATGGGCACGCCCATATCCGAAACGGTCACTTCGAGCTGTTCATTTATGCGTACGATCTCGTTGAGAGTGCGTTCGTCGAGGAAATTCCTTTCGCAGAATGCTGCCTTGTCCTGCGCAGCCATGAACTGGTCGTAGATGTGCAGATAGGATACGAAATCCCCCATCGGATCCCTGAACGAGTGATGGGCTTGCCGGGCTTCCATTTCCAGGCCCGGTGGGAGGATATAGGGGCTCATGGTGGAAAGGAAGGCGCTGGCTACCAGCACCTCATGTATAACGTCGGGGTAATGCATGATGGCTTCAACTATCATGCGGGAAAGACGCGGCAGAAGGGGAAATGTGCACATCATCCTCCCTGTTTCGGAAAGAGTCCGGTCGGGCGACAGGGCGTCCAGGAGGTTGAGGACATCGATTGCCCCTGCGATACCACTCTTTGGCGGCTTGGATATGAAATCGAAATTTTCGAAATCCGTTATTCCGAGCTCTGCCATCCGGAGCACGACTTCCGAAAGGTCGGTCCTGTATATTTCCTCTGTCGTGAAGAGGGGGCGGTTTTCGAATTCCTTGCGGGGATAGAGCCGGTAACAGACGCCCGGCTTGGTCCTACCTGCCCTGCCCTTGCGTTGGTTACAGGATGCTTTCGAAATTGGTACTTCGATGAGGCTGGCGGTGAATGTCTTGGGATTGTAGTAGTTGAGCTTTGCCAATCCCGAATCTATGACGACCGTGATGCCATCGATCGTGACGCTCGTTTCCGCGATGTTCGTGGCAATGACGACCTTGGTTTTGCCCTGCGGCGCCGGGTCGAATATCTTTTCCTGTTCATCCTTGCCAAGCCGCGCATAGAGGGGTATGACATGGAGCTGACTGTAGAAGCTGGTGGTTGAAAGCCGCTGCCAGCAATCCTTTATTGTCTTCTCGCCAGGCAGGAAGATGAGAATGTCGCCGTTTTCCCCCTCCCTTCTGTTGGCCAGCACCCTGCCGACGACGGAAACAACTTTGTCATAGAGGGCTTCGTCGCTGTATCTGACAGGGCCCTGTTTTGAGTCATTGGGAGCAGGATGTTCGCCAGGGGCCGGAATCTGGACGGGGTCTGCAACGGGATCATAGATGATCGTGACCGGATAGGTCTGGGTTTCGATCTTCACGACGGGGCACTCCCCGAAATATTCCGAAAAGACTTCAGCATTGATGGTGGCCGAGGAGATTATGACCTTGAAAGTCGGCCTGACCTCGATGATTTTCTTGAGCAGTCCGAGAATGAAGTCGATATTGAGGCTGCGCTCGTGAGCTTCGTCCACGATGAGGGCGCTGTAGTGCGAAAGGTAGGGATCGAGCTTCATCTCCTGGAGCAGGATGCCATCGGTCATTATCTTTATTTGGGTGTCCTGGTTGGTTTTGTCCTCGAAACGCATCTTGTAGCCCACAAGACCGGGAATCCTGGTTCCCAGTTGGCGGGCTATGAAATCGCTGACCGAAAGTGTGGCAATCCGCCTGGGCTGCGTCACGCCGAGTGTGCCATTTTTGTCGTAGCCTGCTTCGTGCAATATGATTGGCAGTTGGGTCGTTTTGCCTGATCCTGTGGGGCTTTCCACGACAAGAACCTGGTTGTTCGCAAGGGCGTCGAGTATTTTGTCTTTTTGCTGATAGACAGGCAGTTCATGTGGGTTCATGTGACAATAGTACACGAAACTGCCGGGAATGTCAGGGGAGCCATCTGTACATGGTCCCGACGGATTTCCGCGCATTGCGACGACTATGCATTTGAAAAAGCCCCACGTGGATGCTATAGTCATTGCCATGGGTTTCCCCGCCAAAGAAAAGGCCGCAGCCGATTCCTCGCCGCTGCTGACCGTAAGTGAACTGACTTCGCTCATCAAGGGGAATCTCGAGGCTAGTTTCCCCGACGTAACGGTCGAAGGTGAAATATCCAACGCGAAACTCGCTTCATCCGGCCATTTCTATTTTTCGCTGAAGGATGAGAATTCCATCATCCAGGCAGTGATGTTCAAGTCGAAATTAGCAGCGCTCGGTTTCGCGCCTTCGGATGGGCTTCGCGTCAGAGCGCATGGAGCGATTTCGGTATATGCACAGCGTGGCCAATACCAGCTTATCGTGCAATCGCTCAGGAAGGCAGGAACGGGCGATATTCTTGCAATGCTCGAGGAAAGAAAGCGGCTTCTGGCTTCCCAGGGCTATTTCGATGCGGAACGGAAAAAGGCACTGCCCCGCTTTCCCGGGCGGGTTGCCATCGTCACAAGCCCCACGGGAGCTGCGATCCATGACATATTGAACGTCCTTGGCCGAAGGAATTCCGCCATCGACATCGTCATCCTTCCTGCTCCGGTACAAGGCGCTGAAGCCGCACCCGCCATTGCAAAGCGCATCGAACAGGCCAACCGGCTCGATATTGCGGATGTGATCGTCGTCTGTCGGGGCGGCGGTTCGCTTGAAGACTTGCTTCCCTTCTCGGAAACGGTCGTTGTAAAGGCCATTGCTGCATCACGAATCCCTGTGATAAGCGCTGTCGGGCACGAAATCGACTGGGCGCTCTCGGATTTTGCAGCCGACCTCCGTGCGCCGACACCATCTGCTGCGGCCGAGCTGGTAGCAGAAAGCCGGGAGGTTCTGCTGCGCGAATTGGACCAATTCCAGGCAGTGCTGGAAAGCACCATGAGATCAAAGCTGGATGCGCTGGGTGCATCGCTCGAGGTATTCTCGCCTGAACTGGTCAAGGCTCGATTCGAAATCCTTTCGCTTCCGATAGTGAACCGCCTCGACGACGCGCATGAGGCTCTAGTCAATTCGATCAAGGGTCTCCTTGCGGACTTGGATCATTGGATTGCGCTGGCATGCAGCATTATTGAGACTGCAAGCCCCCAAGCCGTACTCAAGCGGGGATTTTCAATCGTCAGACGTGTTGGCAAAACGCAAGCCGTGTCTGCCTCTGCCGGCCAAGCTGCCGCGAGCCGAGGGGGGAATGAAATTGTCCGCTCTTCAACCGGGCTGGAACCCGGGGAGCATCTTCATATCAGCTTTGCCGAGGGCAGCGCTCTCGCTGATGTCAGGGAGGTCAATGAATGAAGAATTTCGAACAGCGCCTCCAGCGCCTGGAATACCTTGCCGACCGGATCAAGGAACCTGATCTGCCCATCGAAGAAGCCATGAAAGTATTCGAAGAAGGTATGACGCTTTCCAAAGGGCTCAGGAAAGAACTGGAAAGTCTGCAGGGAAAGGTCGAAATGATCACAAACGGACCTGATGACCAGGGCGGACCGGATATGGTCCCCTTCCAGGAAGTCAAGGAATAGCAAAATAGGAGAGGATGAGGGGCAGAAGTGTCTTGTCACTCTCTGCCAGATCGATCCTGTGAAGTTTCGCGGCTTCTATCCAGTCGATCTGGGTATGTTCCCGCAGCTCCAGAACGCAGCCTTCCGGAATATCCAATTCCCAGGCCGCCAGCATCCTTTGGCCGCTGTGCGAGGCGAAGCAACTTGTGCCGATGATGCGCTTCGGGGAAATCTCGATACCAAATTCCTCCTGGAATTCCCGCTTCAGCGCCGCCATGTCGCTTTCTCCTTCCTCGACCTTTCCTCCGGGGAATTCCCATCGAAGGCCGATAGCTCCGCCCTCTTTCCTTTTGGCGACTAGAACCTTGCCATTCCGGCACGCGATGCCTGCGATCGACCGGGGCATGGATTCTTTCATCGGTCCTCCACTCGTTCCTGGAAATGCCTGGCTAAAGGAAAAGCACCATACAGGGAAACCGTAAATTGAATATTGCAGCGGGTCAATAGCAAAAAGCCATTTCGGCAAATCGTTGCCTCAATCCGCAGTAAAGTTCTTGCCCCGACATCCAAGGATGCAGGAACATTCGGGTACCAAGGCGGAAGCATCGAACCAACCGCATCGTGCAGCCAAGCGCCTGCCAGCAATACCATGGGCCAGGACCGCGCATTTTGCAGCCTCAAATGCCTGAGTTTCCACCTTCCCCTCGCGCCCTTGTGCAATACGGCATGCCAGGATTCCGGCAACGAGGCCTGAAAGAACATCTCCCGAGCCTGCAGTGCCCAAGGCGGGAGCCATTCCATCCCAGATGGCTATTTCGCCGCCCGGCGAGGCCAGCCAGGTGACATGGCTCTTGTGGACTATTGTGGCTTTGGCGGTTCCGGCGACTTCCCTGAGCGTTTCCTCGAAGCCTGCCCTTTTATCAATCGAGCCCGATATAGCGTGTTGGCCAATGAGCGCCGTCTGCATTCCGGCATATTCGCCAGGGTGTGGGGTCAATACCAGGCCAGCTCTCGGCCTGGCAGCAAATGCCGGATTCCGGGTATAAAGTCGCAGCGCATCGGCATCGAGCACAAGGGGAATTCCCAAACCCAGCAGCATGGAAAGCATCTCCATCCTCGCTTCGGACAGCCCCCATCCAGGACCCGCCAGTATGGCATCGCAGGCTGGATTCTCAGGTGAAAATTCCCCCAAAGGCCTTACAATGACCGAGGGCAAAGCAGTTGCAGCCGGCTCATAGAGTTCATCATCGACGAAAAGGCTCACATAGCCGGCGCCGGAAGATTGTGCTGCCCTTGCACACAGGAGCGCTGCTCCCAGCCGGCCCCGGGAACCTGCGAAGATCGCCAGCCTGCCTCGTGTCATCTTGTAGCTTGTTTCCTTGATCGGAGGATTGAGTCGCGCCAGGTCATCTTCTTTCAGAAGCATAACTCCTGTCTGCTTCCCGATGAGGCTCGCAGGGAAGATATCATCCACTTCGACAATGCGACCGCAGGTTTCGCGCGCTTCCGGCAGGTAACAGGCCGTTTTTCCAGGGCTTATCGATAAGGTCAGATCCGCCTTTACGCTTGGAAAGCCCTTTTGCCAAGAAGATCCAAGCCCCGAAGGCACATCCACCGATACCACGAGCGGCAACCCTTCCCTCTTTTGCAGTCCGTTCAGCGCTGAAATCATCCGGCCAGCTTCATCCCTTGCTTCCCCTGAAACTCCCGTTCCAAGAATTCCGTCCAGCACGATGTCAGACTGGCCAGCAGCCTGGATCCACTCTTCCTCTGACAAATCATCCCATTTCCTCAGGCAGATTCCACATGAATCCAGGCTCTGTTGCTGTTTTTTACAGCCAGCGCTGGGCTTGCCTGCGGAGACGATTGCCTCCAAATTACAAAAACCGGAGGAAAAAGCGTGACGCAGCATGGCCAAGGCGTCGCCGCCATTGTCACCTTTCCCGCACAGGGCAAGAATCCGCACTTCCTTGATATCCTTTTCAATCGTCTCATCCTGAGTCCACCCGGAAACAAGCTTCCGCAAGCTGTCCCACAGACGGAGCGAGGCTTTTTCCATCAGCTGGAATTCATCAAGGCCTAGACTTTTCCTGGTTGTGAGATCCAGCGATTGCGCCTGCTGACAAGACATCAAGCTTTTCATAATGCCTTCCTTTCGATCCTCTTCAGTAAAAGTACCACCAGACTATTTTCGCACTGTCTTTCGATTTCAGCAAAGCATAGATATACATGTTCCCCGTGACCTTGATTGCCATGATCTCTTCTGTCCCCTGAGGAAACTGCAGCATATATCGGGCGTGGACTTTCCCTGAGTTGTCAACAAGGGAAAGGATACGCGCCGCTTGTGTATAAGTCTTTGTTGCAGTCACTTCTTCTGGTTCAGGCGGAGTGGCGCGAGGTTCCCCGAGCAGAAAAAAGAGCTGCCTGCTTTCGCCTATCAGTTCAGGATTGTCGCTGCCCTCATCGGCCGCCACCACATTGAAGTTCCCCCTCGTACCGCCGGAAGCTCCATCGATCAGGAACATCCAGGAGCCAGCAAAAGAAAGCTCTGCCGGGGGACCGCCGTTTCCCGGATCGAGCGATTCCGAGTAATAATCCATCTTGAGCGCCAGCATGAATTCCTTGCCAGATATAAAAGGCATTATGCCGTCGATGCCGGGATGCAGCCTGAGGGAACCCTTCTCGACCGTAGCCGATTCCAGGGAGGCGGGTACCGGAAGAGCTGCCCTGGGGAGGCGCAAGGCTGATAGCAGCTGTCCATCCTTGCCGAAACGATGAACCATTTCGGTATCAGCCGTGTTCGACAGTATGACGGCCGAATCGTCTTCAAGAATGCAGATGCGGCTGATTGGAGGGAAAGGCGTACCGCCTCGTCCCTCCTGCCCGAGAGTTGGCAATTCCTGCCCCTGGCTTCCAAAACGCCGCACAACATGATCGCACCAGACACCAAGATTCTGGTCGAAAACCCGGCTTTCGGGAGCTTCGAGCCGGTCTGCCACATAGAGTACCTGGCGGGAATCGGTCGCGATGCACGTTGGATTGACAAAATGCAGAGGAACGGCATATCTCCCGGCTGCGGCCCTCAACCCAGCCTGGCCTCCCTCTTGCCCGTTTTCAAGCGGGCGCACCATGTAAGGCCCGGAAGTTGATGCAGGATCATAATAAAGCGCAAGGAGGTCGCCATATGAAGAAAGGCGAAGCACTTTTTTCCCGGTGCTGTTCGAGATGTGGAAAATGCCTTCCCTCATGTCCACGTCAAAACTTGCTGCCGGGTTCGCGGCAGGATCGATCTGGTTCTCCGCAGTGCCAAAGGAGAGCGCGAAGAGGTCATTTCTGCTTATCTTGCGAAGGCGCGTGGCGCCGCCAGAGCACCCAGCCATCGCGCAGCAGAGGCATGCGGTCATCGCCGCTACAGTGATTCTCCCCTTGGGGCCTTTCATTGAATCTTCATCCTTATCCACGGGAAGACCGCTTGTCAATCTTGCCCGGGTTCCTTGACCCTTGGCCCGCCTATAAGTATTCTTCCCTGTATGGCTTCAAATATTTTGACCGCGTTTATCGGCTCCAAGAAAGAACGCGATGTCCGGGCGCTCTTGCCCATGCTTCATAAAGTCAACGAGAATGAGCCTTGGGCCCTTGCCCTCGACGATGCAGCATTCCCACAGAAGACAGCGGATTTCAAGTCCCGCATACAGAATGGCGAAACCCTGGAAAATATTCTCCCCGAAGCCTTGGCGCTTTCCAGGGAAGCCGCCCGCCGAATGCTCGGCGAAAGACCTTTCGATGTGCAAATTCTTGGAAGCATCGTGCTCCACCAGGGGAAGATTGTCGAGATGAAGACTGGCGAGGGGAAAACCCTGTCTTCGGTTGGGGCAGCCTACCTCAACGCGCTTTCAGGGAAAGGCGTTCATATTGTCACGGTTAATGATTATCTGGCCGAGCGTGACAGCCAGTGGATGGGGCAGATTTTCAAGTTCCTGGGCTTAAGCGTCGGCTGCATCCTTTCCAATATGGACAACGATGCGCGAAGGCAATCCTACGCCTGCGATATCACCTATGGCACGAACAACGAATTCGGTTTCGATTACCTGCGCGACAACATGACATGGGCGCCGCGCGAGAAGGTTCAGCGCGGGCATTCCTACTGCATTGTGGACGAAATCGATTCCATCCTGATCGATGAAGCCAGGACACCCCTCATAATTTCGGGACCGGCGGAGGACGACACTTACAAGGTCAATGAGGTAAATCGGCTCGCCTCCACGTTGACAGAAGTGAAGAAGAACCCCGAGACCGGCGATTACCCCGACGAAACCCGGGGGGAATTATCGGAAGGCGATTTTCGGGTCGATGAAAAATCGCGAAGGGTCATGTTCACGGCAGAGGGCATGAACCATATTGAAGACCTTCTCAAGAAACGCGGACTGATAAACGGAAGTCTTTTTGAGGAAAGCAATTTCGAATATGTCCATTATTTCACCCAGGCAGTCAGGGCACAGCACCTGTTCCTCAAAGATGTCGATTACGTCGTACAGGATGGCCTTGTTCAGATTGTTGACGAATTCACCGGCCGTATTTTGCACGGGCGACGCTATTCCGATGGCCTTCACGAAGCTATTGAGGCCAAGGAGAGGATCAAGATCGCTCGGCGCAACCGGACACTCGCCACTATTACCTTTCAAAATTACTTCAGGATGTATGATAAAATAGCCGGAATGACAGGAACCGCCGACACAGAAGCTCCAGAGTTCAATAAAATATACAACCTTGATGTAATCGTTATCCCGTCCAACCGTCCTGTCATCCGAAAAGACCAGGACGATTTTGTCTTCCTCAACGAAACGGAAAAATTCAATGCAATCTGCGATGAGATCCAGAAAGCCCATACCGAGGGCCAACCTGTCCTTGTAGGCACCGTGTCCATAGAGAAGTCCGAGCGCCTGTCCGAAATGCTGACCCGAAAAGGCATCAGGCATGAGGTGCTCAATGCAAAGAACCATGCGAGAGAAGCCACGATCATCGCTGAAGCCGGATCAAAAGGCTCCGTCACCATTGCCACCAACATGGCTGGGCGTGGAACCGATATCAAGCTTGGCGGAAACCCCGAATTCCAGGCCAGAAAAAAGGCCGGCACCAGCGCAACCGATCAGGAATACAAGGCTGTGTTGGCCGATGAATACGAACTCTGGAAAAAAGACTACGAGGAAGTGAGATCGCTGGGCGGACTGTATGTCATAGGAACTGAGCGCCACGAATCCCGACGCATCGACAATCAGTTGCGCGGTCGATCCGGCAGGCAGGGCGACCCGGGTAAATCTATCTTTTTCATATCGCTGGACGACGACCTCATGCGGCTTTTCGGCGGAGAAAATTTCAAAGGCATGATGAGCCGGGCCGGCATGAAACCGGGGGAGCCCATATACCATCCTCTTCTCAACCGTACCATTGAAAATGCCCAGAAAAAAGTCGAGGAACGCAATTTCGAGATAAGGAAGCACCTGCTGGAATATGATGATGTCCTCAATCAGCAGCGGGCGTTCATTTATGAGCAGCGGGAGCAAATCCTCGAAGACCAGGATCTTGTCGCTCGCATCCAGGACACATCCGGCGAAATGCTGCAGGATCTGATCAGCGATGCCTTCGAAAGACAGAAAAACGGTGAAAAGTCACTTCCTTCGCAGGTTTCCCTCTCGCTCTCGGACATGTTTGGCATCGATGTGCCGGCTGCGCAGGTGGCCAGCTTTCTGGCCGAATCATCCAGGTCGGGGGCTTCGGTGAAGGAAACATCCTTCTACAAGGATATAAAAGCAAGGCTCGATGTTGATATCGAGGAAAAAAAGAAAACTGCAGGCACGGAGAATCTGAACCTTTTCATCAGGTTCCAATACCTGCAGGAGATCGACAACAAGTGGCTCGATCACCTTGAGTCCATGGAGGGTCTCAAAGAAGCCGTCTATCTGCGATCCTACGCTCAGAAGAACCCTCTCCTCGAATACAAGCTCGAGGGTTCCGACATGTTCGAGCAGCTCATCGATGCGATCCGGAAGGATATCGCCTCGCGCGTGAGCCGGGTCAGGATCAAGACAGACCAGGAAAGACAGGCACCCGTGCATGCCACCGCAATTAGTTCGAGCCATGCCGATGCTGCACAATTCGGTGCGGCCCCCCCCAAGACATCGACAACGGATTCAAGCGCCGGCGCTTCGACCGCCCAAGGCCAGCAGCCAAGAGGAATTCCTGCAAGGCCACAAGGTTCATCCATATCGACAGCTTCGACGCCCGAAAACGCCACTGTCGTCCGTAGCGGAAAGAAAGTCGGCCGGAATGATCCATGCCCCTGCGGTTCCGGCAAGAAATA
>JAJFUL010000070.1 GCA_021372425.1 Spirochaetaceae bacterium | reverse complement strand
GGAGATGGTTCCTTCCCGTGGCAGGTTGGGGCAGATAATCTGCCTTACCCGTAAGATTTCCCGTCTCCCCGCAGAGACTAGGCGAATCGATCCCAAATAATACTCCGTTCCTGTAATAATACCTGTCAATCCTCGTCCTTTTATTCTCTTTCCATTCCCACACTGCCCGTGAAGACGCATGGCTGGAGCTTTTCGCTTCTGTGATATTTCATTCTTGTTCCTTGTCTTCTGAGCCTTTTTGTGCAAGGATATTTATCTCACTTATATGTTATCACAGGAGAAACCGCCGGTTCCGAAGTGGAATGAGAACCGCCAATGCCGTACTGGGCTTCGGAATGTGGGGTATTCATGTTGGAAGAATTACTATGCATTGAAAGAGCTGACTTCTGCCCGGAGTATCAGATATGGATCTACCCTTCCGAATCGAAGCTTCCGTCATCCCAAAAGTATCTTTCGCATCCCAACAGAATTCAATTCGTGTTCTTCGTGAACTCAATATCATTAATCAGAGCGGTCTTCCTTATGAAGACCTTGAACTGACGGCTGCTTCCTCGCCGCTCTTTTTCAAGACTTCAACGTGGCAGATCTCCCACGTTGCTCCTGGTCAGTGCTTCAGAATTCCAAACCTTGACCTGGAATTGGATCCGGGCGCACTTTCGCGAATGAACGAGGCCGAAAAGGGTGCCGTTCAGTTTGTCTTGAAGAAGGATGTCGATGAACTCGGCAGTCTGGATCTTCCGGTCGAACTGCTGGCCAGGAATGAGTGGGGCGGAATCGGGTATTTCCCTGAACTTGCAGCGGCTTTCGTCCAACCCAACGACCCGGCGGTGCAACGTGTCCTTGGCAGGGCAATCGATATCCTCAAGAAGCATGGTAAAGACCCCCTGCTTGACGGGTACCCGGCGGAAAAAGAGAGAGTCTGGGACCAGCTTGCCGCGCTATGGAATGCGGTATGCTCCCATAGAATTGGCTATGTGCTCCCACCGGCAAGCTTCGAGGAAAGGGGACAGAAGGTGCGCTCTCCTTCCCAGGTGATGGAGGCGCGGATAGGAACCTGCCTTGACCTGACAATGCTTTTTGCCTCCTGCCTGGAACAGTGCGGGCTCAACCCTCTTGTCGTTTTCATCCAGGGGCACGCATTCGTTGGCTGCTGGCTTGCAAAGGAAACCTTTTCCAATACGGTGGTAGACGATATAGCAGCGCTTCGCAAGAGAGTGCATCTCCAGGAACTGCTGCTTTTTGAATCAACTTTGGCAACTCAGCAGAAAGAAGCTGCACCTTCTTTCAAATGGGCATGCAAACGGGCAGAAGACCATATAACTGAAGATAAAGATGGCTCTTTTCACCTTGCTGTCGATGTCAGGAGAGCCAGGATGCATCGCATCCGGCCATTGGCGCTTGCCGGAGAAGTCAAGTCGCAGGAACTGACGGAAAAAGCTGATTATGACGAGTTCGAGAATCCTTTTGATGAAGCACCGGATTTCATAATCGATGTCACTTCTTCGAGTTCTGAGCCAAAGGGGCCTGCGACTCGTCTTGAACGTTGGCAACGGCGTCTTCTCGATCTTTCGCTTCGCAATAACCTGCTCAATTTCCGGGCGTCAAAAAGGGTAGTCGAGTTGATTGTACCCGACCCGGTGATGCTCGAAGACTTGCTTGCCAATGGTGAGCGGCTCAGAATACTTCCCTTTGTGCAAGATGGTGATCCACGCGAGTATTTACTCTACGGCGACCGGCACCAGGAGAACCTGATCGAAAGTCAGGCTCGCGATGCGCTCAAGAACGGGCAGTTGCTGTCGCTTCTTGCTCGGCGTGAGCTGGACGGCAGGCTTCTTGAGCTATACCGGACAGCGCGTAGCGCCCTTGAGGAAGGGGGGGCCAATACTCTTTTTCTTGTTATGGGATTCTTGTCCTGGAGACAAAAAGAACGCGATACTCCCTGCAAGGCCCCGCTGATACTGATCCCGGTTAAGCTTGAGCGCCGTAGTATTCAGTCCGGATTTCAGCTCTCACTCCATGACGATGAGCCTCGATTTAACCTGACCCTCCTTGAGATGCTTCGTAAGGATTTTGAAATCACCTCCCTCGACGGTTTCGAAAAGGAATTGCTGAAGGATCAGCACGGCCTGGATGTTCTTGCCATCTGGCGAACCGTTCAGACCGCTCTCAAAGATATACCTGGGTGGGAGGTCACGCAGACCGTCTCGATGGGAATATTTTCCTTCGCCAAGTACCTTATGTGGAAGGATCTTGCGGAACGTACGGAAACGCTGAAGGAAAATCCCGTGGTCCGCCACCTGCTGGACACGCCGTCAGAGACGTATCGCGACGGGGTAAGCTTTCTCGATCCGAAGGAATTGGATCAGAAAATTGCCCCGCAAAACGTCTTCTGCCCACTTCCTGTCGATTCTTCCCAACTTTCGGCTGTTGCCACTGCAGCGCAGGGCAAGGATTTCGTACTCATCGGCCCGCCGGGAACCGGGAAGAGCCAGACAATCTCGAACATGATTGCCCAGTGTCTTGCCCGGGGAAAGACAGTGCTTTTCGTTGCGGAAAAAACGGCCGCTTTGAGTGTAGTGTATCGGCGACTCCAGGCGATCGGGCTTGGCGACTTCTGTCTTGAAATCCATTCGCACAAAGCAAGGAAAACGGAAGTCTTAGAGCAGTTAAGAAAAGCTTACGATGCCAGTGAGGACTTTGTCGAGAATTTATGGAAGCAGGAAAGCTCGCGACTCACGGAACTGCAGAATACCCTTAACGAGTACGTGAAGGCCATCCACACTTCCTACCCGAATGGGCTTACGCCCTTCAAGGCAATCGGTGCCACCGTCGCTCGACAGACTGTCCCGGCCATTAAACTCTCCTGGCCTTCTCACAGTTTCCATGATCATGCCTCATTGAACCGGTTGCGCGAAGTTGTTGCCAGGCTGGGCATGCACGGCAGCACGGCGCGAAAACTGGAGCCGACGCCTCTCCAGATAATCAGGAGAAGAGAATGGTTGCCCCTGTGGCAATCGGAACTCGTTGATTCAGCGCGCGAGTTGGCGGCCATATCACGCCAACTCGAAAACGCCGCTGCGAAAATCCAAAAAGTCAGTGGAATTCCGTGCCAGGCCCTGGATGTAAATGGACGCAATGGCCTTGAAACACTCTCAAAACTCCTGCCTTAAGCGGCAGGAAAAGACTGGCGAGTGGTCCTGAGACCGGATGCTTCCGGTATTTTTGCCCGCGTCCGAGAGGCCGGTCTCCTCCTTAAGGATTACAAATCACAACCTGAAAAGCTCTCCATAAGATATCGCAGCGAAGCTCTTCAGTTAGATCACGGAGCGCTCCTATCTGTTCTCGATCTCGCCGATTCGCAATGGCTGAAGCGTTTCGATGAGGCACTGGAACTTTTCCGGGAGTATGGGAAACGTGCGGATAGTCTCTCGATGCAATACAAGAAGGAAGGCTTCTGTCTTGACTACGAAACGCTTTATTCAAAGTGGAAATCATCAAAAGAGAGTTGGTGGGCAAGACGCAAGACCCTGGAAAGAAGCGTTCGAAAGACCCTTCAGGGTGTAGCGGAAATGCGGGGCGATTCTGAACCGGACTATGAAAAGGATCTCGCAATTCTTTCCGCTATGAAGGAGATCCAGAATCAGCTGGAGTCATTTGAAATCCTCGGAGATGAGGCGACCTCGATACTTTTGGGCAGATTGGATGTACCTCCCGCAAAGTATATCGCTTTCCAGGAAATTCTGTACCATGCAATTTCCCGGATCAACGAAGTAAAAAATGCCCCTGTTACGCTCACCGGACTTTTTGAAAGACTTTTTGGAACTGCTCTGCCTCAGAAGATCCCTCCGGCGAATGCTCCCTTCGGAACCAATCAGGCCGATATCAATTCTTCGGTTCGGAATAGAGTCGTCAAGAATCTGCTGGAAGTTTCTGAAGACGGCGGAGGTATAATTCCGGATTGTGCTAACGATCTTAATACGCTTGCCAAGATGCGCCGCCTTAGGGAAAGGCTGAATTCGTTCGACGACCTGCCGAGCAAAACAGCAGGCCTTTGGAGTGGCATTAACACCGACCTTGAGGAAGTAAGACTTGCCGCCGCATTTTATGACAGCCTGAAAACCGCAATCGCCCATTTCGTCGATATGCCGGAAACAATGGTAGCATTACAAAATGCGCTCGAATATCTTCTCGGCTCCGGCAATGCTTCGCTCGGCATCGGCGGTGGAGTAAGAGAGGCAATGGAAGCCTACCTTGTCAACCTTGAAAGTTTCCGGACAAAATGTGATGTCCTGTCCAGGCTGGCGGAATGCTCCTGTACGGATTGGCTTGAAGGTTCCCTTTCAAACCTGGTCGAAATGTGCAATGGGATTGTCGTCCATGAGGCTGACATCTTTGACTGGTGCGCATGGTTGAGGGTAAAAGGGGATGCCTGCGCTGAAGGATTGACCCCTGTTGTGGATTCTCTGATTTCGGGAGCGGTGGAACCGGATAAAATCTCCGAGGCATTTGAGGTGAACTACTGCAGGTGGTGGCTCAATGCCGTTGTGGAAGACCTTCCCGTCATGCGTTCATTTGTGGCGATCCAGCATGAGAAGACAATAAAAGACTTCCAGCGACTGGCTGAGGAGCTTCGGGATTTGTCCCGTATGTGCATTCGAACCAGGATCTGCTCCGGCAAAAATGGGAATGAGAACGAGGAGGCAAAAGAAAGGGGTATCCTTCGGCGGGAAATGGAGAAGAAAAAAAGGCACATGCCCCTGCGTCAATTGATCAGCGCAATTCCTTCGGTGCTTACGAAACTCAGTCCGTGTCTGCTGATGAGTCCGCTTTCAATAGCTCAGTATCTAACGCCAGGG
>JAJFUL010000067.1 GCA_021372425.1 Spirochaetaceae bacterium | reverse complement strand
TTTCGAGCGCCGGAGCGCTCGTCGGCTTGAAATCGGCACCCATTTCCGAGGCAACAACGAGGGCCAGGGTCGTCTTGCCCAGTCCCGGTGGCCCCATCAGAAAGAGATGATCGAGCGCCTCCCCCCTGTCCTTCGCAGCCTGTATGAATATCGAAAGGTTCTCCTTGATCTTGGCCTGCCCCTGGAATTCCGACAGCACGCGGGGCCTGAGGCTCGCTTCCTTGTCGTCTTCCCCAGCATCGAAGTAGGGACTCATCGGTCGAACCACAACATCCGAGGGTTCGGTTTCTGTTTCGGTCTCGGGAAGAATCGCTGCAGCCCGGGAAGCCATTGTCTTG
The DNA here is from genome assembly GCA_021372425.1 of Spirochaetaceae bacterium. Lineage (GTDB taxonomy): Bacteria > Spirochaetota > Spirochaetia > Treponematales > Rectinemataceae > JAFIHQ01. The sequence goes on along the minus strand of JAJFUL010000067.1, from coordinate 11,317 downwards.
CTGGTTTTCATCGCGGTGACCCTCCGCCAGAGGAGCCGCCGGCCGCAAGGTCCATGAGTACCAGCCTGAACAGATCCTTCTCTCCGTCCTGTCCTTCCTTGACCGCTGATGCGTGGCTTCGCACCGATGCGACCACGGCCTTGCGGTCGAAGCCCATGTCTGCAAGCGAGGCCACGACATCAGCCCAGGGAGTGGAAGCAACTGTGGCCGACCCGCTTTCGTCACCCATCTCCACCAGCGTGCCTTTCAGCGCCAGTACCATTTTCTGGGCGAGCTTGGGGCCAACTCCTGATATGGTCTGCAATGCTTTCACGTTTCCAGCCTCGAGGGCCTCTGTCAGTTCGGCGGGCGCTATCCCCGATAGTATCTTGAGGGCCTGCCGGGGACCAATGCCTTCGACTTTCATCAGGTCAATGAAAAGCTCCCTCTCGTTCTGCGAAGGGAAACCGAACAACCTCATGCCGTCCTCATAATGGTGAAGCCAAGTGAATGCCTGGGTTTCCTCTCCGACGGGGCCGAAAAGAGCAAGGCACCGCGATGGGACTATTATGTCCCATTCGATTCCGCCTGTCTGAATGTAGATTGAATCACCCGAATGCCCGGTGAGAATGCCGTGAATCTTGTTGAACATTGACCGTAGTATAACAGCAACGCAAGCGGGAGTTCCAGAGAGGATTCCGTATTTGGAGCCTGTTTGGGGAAAATCGTCCTCAGGATCAGTCGCTTCCCAGGATCAATTGCCAGCGATTGGGCTCAACGGAGATATGGTACCGGCCGGTCCTTCGGAGTGGATCCTGCAGATGGCCGCGGCGAGCGCATCGGCCGCATGGTCGGGCTTTGGGATCACATCGAGCCCGAGCAGCATCCTGACCATTTCCTGCACCAAGGCCTTGTCTGCCCTGGCTGTTCCAGTCACCGCTTTCTTGATCTCGTTGGGGCTGAATTCGGCAAGCGGCACGCTGCAAACCTGGAATGCAAGCTTGATGACGCCTCGCGCCTCCGCCACAGGAAGCGCCGAGCTGACGTTCCTGAAGAAATACAGGTCCTCGATGCCGCCCGAGTCAGGCCTGTAGCGCCGAATGAGTTCTCCGATTGCGTTGTAGATCAGCTGAAGCCGCTGGCTGGAGCTCAAATTGGAACTGGTTGTGATACAACCGTGATCGATATGGATGATCCGGCCTTTTTCGGCGCCAATGACGCCGAAACCGACCGCTGCAAGGCCGGGATCAATGCCGATGATGATTCTTGCCATCGATCCATCCGCCGGTGTCCCAAGCCCGGCCATGCACGTATTACTCTTCTTCGTCGTCTGTCTCGGGAAGGTCGACGTTGTGGTAGACGTTCTGTACGTCTTCGTTTTCTTCAAGCTTGTCGATGAGGCGCTGAACTTTGCCGGCTGTGTCGCCGTCCATGCCGATGTAGCTGTCGGGAATCATCGAGATTTCCGCACCGAGCGTCTCAAAGCCTTTCCCGGTCATGGCGTTGAGTACTGGCTCGAAATCGTTTGGATCGGTATAGACCACGATGGCCCCTTCCTCGCTGATCACATCGTCTGCTCCGGCATCGATCGCCGCTTCCATGATCTGATCTTCGGTGTACTTCTCGGGATCGAAGCTAAGAACGCCTTTGCGCTTGAACAGGTAGGAGACAGATCCAGTGGAGCCGAGGTTGGCGCCGGAACGAGTCAGGATGTTCCGGATTTCCGCCGCCGCCCTGTTCTTGTTATCTGTCAGGACTTCGATGAGCATGGCACCGCCGCCGGGGGCATAGGCTTCATAGGTCAATTCTTCATAAATCGAGCCTTCGAGTTCGCCGGTCCCTTTCTTGATGGCACGATCTACGTTGTCCTTGGGCATGTTCGCGGCTTTTGCCTTGAGTATTGCCGTCCTCAGACGCGGATTGCCGTCAGGGTCGCCGCCGCCCATTCTCGCCGCAATCGATATTTCCTTGATAAGTTTTGTGAACATTTGGCCGCGTTTTGCATCCGCAGCGCCTTTCTTGTGTTTTATGGTCGCCCATTTACTATGACCGGACATAATTTCTCCTTCTATGCCACCCAAGTGCCGCAAAACGATAGCACAGCTCTGAAATCGCTGTCAACTACGCCTTGAGGCGCACCACGGTTTTGCCATAACCGCCTTCTTCTGGCCTGGCAAAATGATAATCCGCAACCGCCGGATTCATTCCAAGGTACTCGTGGATACCCTTCGAGAGTATGCCTTCGCCCGTACCATGGACGATGCTGAAAAGCGAAAGCCCCTGCAGGCTCGCCGCATCAATCTGCCTCTCAACCTCCTTCAGCGCCTCGGCAAGACGGTAGCCGCGCAGATCCATCTCAAAAAGGGCCTTGCCTGGTGACTCGTTGCCTGTGCCTTGCGCAAGCTCCACGTCATAGGTCGTCTTCGCTTCCCTGGCAGCATCGGCCGGCAAGGTTGCGGCAAAAAAAAGGTCTTGCGCTGAAACTTTCATTTTCAGTGAGCCTACCTGGATTACCCAGTGAGTGGCATCGCTCTTTCTTACAAGGCTCGCCCTCTGCCTGCGCGGACCATAGAGCACTTCGAGTCCTTCCCGGAGAGCCGCTTCATCGGCCCGGGTTTCTTTACCCAACTGAATCTGCAAAGGCGCCGATTCATCCGACAACTCCGTACGCTCACTCTCCATCTGCAAGTATTGATTGTCTACTTTTTCAGACAAATCAGCGAGAAATTGCTTGACTTCCCTGGTCTGCTCGACAGTTCCTCCGTTTTCGCGAAGTTCCTTGACAAGATTTTCCAAGGTCTTCCGACTTTCAGACAAAAGCTGACGCAGCTCGGATACCCCATGCTGGCGCAGCTCTACTTCCTTCTGGCGCACTTTGAGAGCGGCAAGATCGGCCTTTCTCTGATCTTCGACCGCCTCCTTTAGTCGCCTGCGTTGTTCCCGCTCAAGCCTTTCCAACTCGCGCTGTTTTTCGCCCAGGCTGGTGATGAGTTCGCCGATATCGGTGCGCTCGGAGCTGAGGTAGTGCTTCGACATCTCCACTATTTCTGGCTGCAGGCCCGTCTGGGCTGCAATCTCGATCGCTCTGCTCTCCCCCGGTATGCCCATGACGATCCGATAGGTGGGTGCGAGCTGGCCAGCATCGAATTCCATGGATGCGTTAAGGCAGCCCGGCTTCGTGTAACCGTATTTCTTCAAGACACCATGGTGCGTGGTTATGATAGTCAGGGAGCCCTTTTCGATGAAATAGTCAAGAAGCCCCATGGCTATGGCGCAGCCTTCTTCAGGGTCAGTGCCGGCGCCGAGTTCGTCCAGCAGGACAAGGCTTCTTGATGTAGCTTTTTTTGCAACATCGGCTATGACTTTCATGTGGCCGGAGAAGGTTGAAAGAGACTGGTCGATGGATTGCTCATCGCCAATATCCGCCAGTACATCATCGAAGATTGCGAACTTCGTCCCTTCGGCTGCTGGAATCGCGAGGCCGAATTGATTCATCATGGCCAGCAGGCCGATCGTCTTCAAAGTTACGGTTTTGCCGCCAGTATTGGGCCCTGTGACAATAAGTGTCCGCGTCTCCTCGGGCAGCATCACGTCGATGGGCACAGCTTTCTTGCCCAGGAATGGATGCCTCGCCTTCCAGAGACTAAAGCCAGAATTGCAGTTGCCAGCATAGACGAGCTTTTCCCTGTTGCATTGCGCGGCACGGGCCAGCCGCACATCGAGCCGGGCGAGAAGCCGCCTCGATTGTTCCATATCCGGGAAGTCCTCTCTCACTTTTTCGGAAGTCTCTTTCAGCACATGGTAGATTTCTGTCTTGAGCTGCGCCTCTTTCTGCACGAGCTCGTTGTTTTTCTCGACAAGTCCCGGCGGCTCCACGAAAATTGTCTGCCCGGTCGCCGAAATCTCGTGCACGATACCTGGCACCCTGCCCTTGAAATTGGCCCGCACGGCCAGGACTGTCCTTCCATCGCGCTGGATCGCTTCTTCGTTTTGGAGCGCGCTTCTCATGGCAGGGTCGTTTCGATAGCTGTCCACAAGGTAAAGGATATCTTTGTTGGCGCGCGCAACCGCTTCCCTGGCTCGCCTGATGGGTGGCAGATCCCTCAATTCGCCGTTGTCATCGAAAACGGAATGTATGACTCTGTATATACTGGAAAGTTTAGGTGCCTGGTTCACAAGGTTCTGAAGACTATATCGCGCCCAGGATGCAGGATCCTCAGCTTCAGCCACGCTTTCGTCCAGGGCAGGGTCTGCGGGCTGGGAAACCTTGTCCATAGATCCACCTTGGACGCCATTCACCTTTGCCAGGAATGCAATCAGTATGTCGAAGCTTTTCGCCCACGTGCCCAGAGCAAACAGATCCTCGCTTTCCAGGGTCAGTCCCGGGATTCCCAGCTGCTGCATCGCTCTATCGATGACAGGGAAACCGAGGGCCGGCAGGTCATGATCCCCCAAGAAGGAACAGAGGGTTTCCATTTCCAACTTGAACTGCTGAAGCAGCATCACATCATCGACCGGCCGGCTGGACTGCATCAGTCTTCTTCCCTCGTCCGATATGCAGTAGTCCGCAGCTGCACATTGTATGCGTGGAAAATCCAACAACCTCATGCTGTGTTCATTCATATTCGGAGTATCCATCATCCATGTCGCTCATATCATGATTTCGCGCGAAGTCCTTCGATTTCGAACGCCTCGCCCACTCTTTCCGAGCCACGGCTTCCCTTTCCAGAGAACCCTCATGCGTCCGCTTCCATGCTTCGAGTGTCTCCATTTCGGAAAGGATTCTGAGGTAGCTCTCGTATCGATCAGGATGTATCTTGCCACTTTCCACCGCCCCGATTATCGAGCAGCCCTCTTCGCCTGAATGGCTGCATTTCGAACCCAATGCACAGAATTCCGATTGCGCCAGTATCTCGGGGAAGCAGGATGAAAGCGAATCTGCAGGGATGCTCCTCAAGGCCAGCCTGCGAATTCCCGGCGTATCGATTATCCTCGTATCATCTGGCCCTATTAGGAGTTCCGACATCGTGGTCGTATGCTTGCCCCGGTTGTATTTCACCGATACATCCTGGGTACGGCGCTCCAGCCCCGGAAAGAGCACATTGACCAGGCTCGATTTGCCGACGCCCGACTGCCCGGCAAAAACACTCAGCTTGCCCTTGATATAGTGCCTGACCCCGTCAATGCCTTCGTTCTGAGCTGCGGAAACACGGAACACCCTGTAGCCGAGCTTTTCATAGCCTGCAAGGCGATCCTCGACTTCTTCAGGGATGCCAAGATCGCATTTGTTCAATATGATCGCAAAAGGAAGCGAGGAATACTCGGCAAGAGCGGCCACCCTGTCGATGAATCGCGGCCGGAAAGGCGGCAGGCTGGGCGAAGATACGCAACAGACCTGGTCCACATTGGCGGCTATGGCCTGCTCGGCCTTTCCTTTCTCATTGTAGCGCCCGAAGCTGTTCCTGCGGTTGCAGAGCCCTTCCACGAGCCCTTTACCGCTGTCGGTCGGGCAGATATCGACGATGTCCCCCGATGCAAGGCAATTATAGGTTCCTGCCAGGGACTTGATCCTCTTGCCCCTGATTGAACAAAGCCTGGTTTCGCCATCATCGCAGAGCACTTTGAAAGTGTTCAAGGTCGCCGAAAGCACAAGCCCTTTCAACACGCTATCCTGCTCACAGTCTTTCGGGCGGATTCAGGCCGAATCTTTCCGCCCAAAGCGCGTACCGTGGATCGAAGGGTGGATCGCTTGTCAGGAGGAATTCGCCCGGTTCGGCCCGCTGGGAGCCACCAGTGGCGGCTTCATTGCCAATCACCCCAAGCCCGGTCATTATGGACTGCACGCGCTTCACGACGCCGCAGCGCGAATCCACGATATTGACGTCCTTGCCGCCAAGACGCTCGACGGCGATCCCGATTTCCTTTTCAAGATGAAGGAAATGAGTGCATGCCAGGATGATCTCATCGACATTGTGCTCAAGGAAGACCTTCACGTAAGGCAACACTGCCTCGACGCGTTCTTCTTCAGTGGCGACTAGATACTTGGTTTCGACAAAGCTGACCAGTTCCTGTGCGGGTTGCTTGATTACCTCGACGTCGGAAGCGTATCGAGCTATCAGGTCGTCGAGGTAGGCATCCTCGACAGTCCTTTCCGTCGCCAGAACGCCTATGACGCCGGTTCTGGATTCCGCTGCCGCCGGCTTGATGGCAGGGACTGTCCCCACGATCGGGAAGCCTGGCTGGGCTGCCCTCAGGGAGTACAGGCCGATCTGGCTGGCCGTATTACAGGCTATCACCAGTGCGTCGGGAAGGAAGCGCGAGCAAAGTCTCAGGACGCGGTCATGAAGCAGCTCCCTGACGCGCTCAGGCGTCTTGTTTCCGTAAGGGAAACCCTTGTCATCGGCCACGTAGTGGAGCCTGATCTGCGGAATGCTCTGTCTTGCATAGGCCAGATAGGGAAGACCGCCCACTCCCGAGTCCAAAAAAACGATGGAATGCCTTGTCAAATTTGTCGTCATGATTGCATCAGTTTTTAAAAAGCGAATCGAATGCCGAGCGGGCTGATTGCGCTTTACTGCGCGCTGATGGGCTTCCGTCGGAATTCTGAAGGTATTGCGGCGCAGCAGCAAAGAAATCGCAAAAGTTGCGTTTTTCCTTGTCCTCGACCAGGGCATCGATGGTTTCCCTGCAGTCCCAATGCAGACCAGTCTTGTAAAAGTCACAATTGGCACAGACATGCATGTCCTTGCCGCAATCAGGACAGGTTTCGTTGAAGCCGATCCCCCTGTCGGATGGCAATGCCTCCCCGCAAAAATAGCACATAGCTTTATTCTATCTGTTCAAACCGCACAATTCAAGCATCTGTGGAGGAACAAGCCTTGCCCTTTGCCTGCTGATACGGTAGCCTAGAATCATGTATGCAGCAGTTCCCTGTGCAATCGATGGATGCCTGAACAGGGCATTTCCGGGCAGCACTCTCTGCCTGTCGCATTCCAAGGATCCGATTTTCGCCCTGAAAACGCTTGTCCAATCTATCCATGATTCCGGGAATGCAATCAACCTGGATTTGACCGGCGTCCTCCTTCCTACTGGAGATTTTTCCCGCATCCGCTTCGTGGGCTGCTGTTTCCGGAATGCCACCCTTTCACACCTGATGTTCACGGGCGCATCGTTCCGCCTCTGTTTTTTCGATTCCTCAAAAATCGATTCCTGTGACTTCTCCGGAGCTGACATGGATTTTTGTTCTTTTGGCGATTCGGATATTTTCGACACGAGCTTCGAGAACTCAGAGCTCATCCATGTCAATTTCACTGGCGCCAATATCCGGGAAAGCACCTTTTCCAGCTCCAATCTCTACGATTCCAGATTCATCCAGTCAGAAATCGAGCATTGCCAATTCGATGATTGCGACTTCAAGCGCGCCTATTTCCTTCCTGCAAAAACGGAATCCCTTTCATTCCAAGGCTCGAGCATAGCGGAATCGGTCCGTGACCTGGAGCACCTCTACTTATGAAGCTGTACCAGAATTACTCGATCTATGGCTATGCGAATTCCTATATCCTGGGGAATGAGGACAGCGGCGAGGCTTTGCTGATCGATCCCGCAGAAGTCACCAATGCCATGATCGATCAGATAGAGCATAATCATTACCGGCTTGCGGCAGTCCTCATCACGCACGATCATCTCCACCACGTGAAGGGCCTGAAGACTCTGTTCAGGATTTACTCGCCCGTAGTCTATGCCTCAAATACGAGGCTCTTCGATATTCCCTGCAGGAAAGTGAAGGACCAGGAAGTTTTTTCGGAGGCTGGCTGCTCTATCCTGGCGATCGCCGTACCAGGCCATTCCCAGGATTCCATTGTCTACAAGATCGATTCCTTCCTTTTCACGGGCGATGTGTTGCATGCTGGCATCATCGGCAAGACAACTTCGGTTTTCAATACGGAAGCGCTTGTGGAAAGAATCAAGGACAAGCTGCTGGGTTTCCCCGATGATATGATTATCCTTCCCGGGCACGGGCCGCCCTCGATGATTGGAACAGAGAAGAAGCATAATCTCGGCTTCATGCAAGGCTACGCGAAAGCTCTGCATCAGTCGTATGACTTTTTTGTTTAACGTGTATGAAATTTAATACACTTTGACAGATTTTGTTATCTGACAAGGAGGAAACGATGAAAGCAAAAACCTTCGTATCACTGCTGATCCTGATGGCAATCGCGGTAACAGGGGCCTTTGCCCAGGAATCCATCGTTGGATTGTGGAAGCAGGTTGACGACAAGACAGGCAAACCCACTTCGCTCGTCTATATTTACGAGTTCCAGGGCAAGCTTTTTGGAAGAATGATTGCATCATATGCGGATGATGGGACTATCGGCGACACCATTCTCACCCAGAAGGACAAAGCCGACAAGCTTGCCGGAGATCCCCCCTTTTGCGGCCTGGACTATGTCTATAATCTGGAGATGAAAGGCAAGGAATATAGGGGAGGCATTACGGACCCGCGCGATGCTAAGGAATATGACTGCAGAGTCTGGAAGGAAGGAAACAAGCTGATCGTGCGCGGCCAGTTGAAAGGCCTTGGTTTCCTGGGAAAGAACCAGACTTGGGTCGTCGCGAGCCCTGCCGATTTGCCTGCCGGATTCCAGATGCCGGACCCAAAAACCTTCGTACCGGTCATTCCGAAGAAAAAATAGTCCTTATGTGAGGCGGGCAATCCCAAGGAACCCGAGAAGAGTCAGCAATTGGGCCTTCCATCTGCCGGGAGCCATCACGAGGTGATTGCCCAGGGGCCGCTCGAGCAGCAATGAAAGCTCGGCGTTTTCCATTTCGATGAGGGCTTGTGTCCTGCACAGACCTTCTTCATGGGGGCTTTCGGCCAACTGACCCTCGGCGACCCAGGCCTCGCCTAGTTCTTTCCCGCCGATCCGGAAAAGCGTCACTGGTGTCTGTCTGAATGTTCCGGAAATGGCAAGGCCCAGACCGGATTCGAAATGGCTCCTGATTCCATAGCTCGCGACGATATTTCGCGGAACCGTACAATGGGCCAGAAGCAGTCTGCCCGATGTTGGATTGCTGCCCAGTTCAATCGAGGCCGGATTGGCCATCCAGGCTGCTTTTCCTGTCAGCAGGCGGAGGCAGTGAAGAGCAAGTATCGAAGGGATGTCGCCTTCACAGCCTGCATCGATGCCCTCGTCGGCCAGTTGCGACAGGGCATAGCAGCCAGTCGATCCGTCAAGCGAGACGAGGTCGAAACAGCGAAGCGTCAGGGCATCAAGGCCGAAGCCTTCACAAAGAGATCTGAGGCCTTCATAGATTAGGTTTGAATGATCCATATCAGCTGCCGAAGCTTCACGACAGAAATCCGCCTCATGCATGAAATCTTCGATGCGCTGTCTGTCGGCCGGGCTCTCGGCATTATTGGGGCTGATCGCCTTCATCTTTTCCTGAAGCGCAGCCACGGGTATCTGCACGAGTTCCGGGCCCCAGACAGCCTTCAGTGCTTCAGCCTTCTGGCTCGAGGCAATAAGCCAGTCCGATGGCTCCCCGATGGCACCAATTCTCGTCCTGCGCAGGGAAAGCATCGTCCTGGCTGCTTGTGCAAGAGCCCTGATCCTTGCAGCAGCACCTTTGTCCGAAGGCGATTTGATCAGGATGATTTCGCCGACTCCTCCCTTCTGCCTTACCCAGGCCAGGATTTCCAGAGCCGCCGGGAGTGAATTGTGGCCAGGATGGGCGATGATAAGCACAGGAAGCCGACTTTCAATTGCATGGTTCTCAAGGAGTAACTCCTGGACAATCCCTTCCGTACCCCCAGTCAGCACGAAGAAGAAAACCGGCTCATCTGGAGCAATATTCGCAAAACCGGATGTTTGCCCATCCAAGAACCCAGCAGCGCTGTTCATGCGCCGGCCGGAAGCCTCATCCAGAAGGGGAAGATATTGCCTGAAGATTGCATCGACCGAAGCCTGATCGTGCAGTATGGACGAAACCACGAAATAGGAAAAATCGTTCATTTCCCGCTCCTTTCCTGAAACCTGAGAGATTTGTCGATATCAATCAACATATCGATGAGGATGTGGTTCAGCAGGTCGAGGCCAGCATCATCCAAACAGAGGAATGTTCCAGATTCATGGAAATACACCTTCCATTTGACAAGGCTCTCATGGAAAAGCTCGGCCACAGGCAGCCCAAATCTTTCCTGGAAGCGATTTTCATCCAGTCCCTTCCTCGTCCTGAGCCCCATCATCACCATTTCAACGGCGGAATCCTTCCGTGATAGCGGCATGCAGGTCATGCCGGCGTCTGGCGACTCAAGATAAAGGGCGATGTCCTTCCCTTCCTCCATCCGGAAGGAACAGGCAGCATTCGAAGTACTGGCCTCAGGTCCCTGAGCATCCGCCAGGATTATCGTCGAAATGGCGCCTGGCCCGGCGCCAAGGTATGAATTCATTGACCAGTAAGCCTGGTTATGCCGGCTTTCGCATCCGGGGATTGCGAAATTGGAGACTTCGTAGCGGAGAAAACCACGGCGGGCCAACTCCTTTTCGGCTTCCTTCCTGACCCAATAGGCTTCATCCTCATCCTCAAGGATGAGCTTGCCTTTTTGCAGGGAACTGCAGAGTGGAGTGCCATCTTCGACGGTGAGATCATAGAGCGACAAATGTCCAAGGCCCTGCTCTGCCAAATAGACAATTGCCTCTTTTAAAAGCAAGAGCCGCTGCTTAGCCGTTCTCCTGCTACACGAAGAGCCGGACTTTTCCGGATAAGCGGCTATCAGGTCTGCCGATATGGATATTCCCTTCGACTTGAGTGCCGATAAAGCCCGCCTATTATCCACAGCGCGGCCCGGCCTTCCCATGAGTTTCAGCTCCTCGTCATCCATGCTCTGGATTCCGAGGCTTAGCCTGCTGATCCGATATTTTTCGATGATTTCCATTTTACCGGGACTGAGCGATTCTGGATTGGCTTCTATCGTCCACTCCCTCAGCGTATCCCCGAACATGGAGTCCAATCTGTGCAGGAGCTTTTCGAAGCTGCTGTCACTCAGACATGTCGGCGTTCCGCCGCCCAGGTAAATGGTCTCGAATTCATCTATGGAAAAGAGACTGCAGAAATCGTCAATGCGCCACAGTATCTTCTCCACGCAGTCGGACTGGAAGGATTCGGGAATGCTTGTGACAGGAACGGAGAAAAAATCGCAATATGCGCATTTTGAGACACAGAAAGGAAGGTGGACATAGAGCGATTTGGGTTTTTCAGCCCTGTCCACCCAATCCCGCAGTACCGAATCCTTCATTTCGCCTGAATCCGGCCAAGCGGCCAATAGACTGCGAAAACT
>JAJFUL010000270.1 GCA_021372425.1 Spirochaetaceae bacterium | reverse complement strand
ACACTGACTGACTCGAGTCCGTCTGTCACTTATACTTTCTCTGCGGTGTTCTGGCAGACTTCCAGCATGTCTGCAGGTTTCTACGAACTCCCCATCACCTTCCGACTCAGAAATGAGGCTTTCGTGTCAGGAGGCGTTCCGTCTACCCCTCCTATCTCTACTATCACTATGGTCTTGCGGTTCGAGATCGGCACTTCATCGACCATTTATTTCAAATCCGGCAGCTATGAAATCTTTGAGCTGGCTTTCGATGAAGTTACGGCCCAGACGCCGAAGGCCTTTACGATAAGTGTGCAGGCTAATTTCAGGTTTTATCTGAGTCTCTCGTCGAAGAATGGCGGTTATCTCGAGAATCCATCGACAAGCGACACAATTCCGTACACGTTATCGATCGACGGAACAACGATCCCGCTCTCCGCAGGAACCTATAAATTCAGCAAAAGGCAGAGCAGCACAGGTTTCGGCACTAACTCCAAGGATTACAGCGCAATCCTCACGATAGGAGACATCACGAGTTACTCGGCAGGAACATACACCGACATTCTGTCTTTTACGGTAACATCCAACTAAGCAGCAGCTGACAAGACTAAGGGAGCACGAGCCCTCGCCGGGCGCCAGTCTCTCTTTTTCTATTGACAGATTGGCTATCCGTGCTAGACTTTATGTAAATCGGTTTACTTCGTGGTTGAACACAAAGTACCGATTTATTTTTCCTATGTCTTCCCAAGGAGGATTCAAGAATGAAGCGAATCGTTTCCCTACTGTTGGTATTGCTTGCTTTCACCGGCATGGTTTCGGCGCAGAAGCTGGAGATGTACTATTACAAGCAGGAAAATCAGGAAGGCCTCAAGAAATTGGTGGCACAATTCGTGAAAGAGAACCCTGGCATTACGATTGACATGCTCATCATTCCGAACGACGCAGACGCTACGATGTCTGCGCGCGCCGCGCAGGGAAAGCTGCCTGACATACTGCAGATGCAATCCTATTCCCGCGTCCAGGAATATGCAGAAAAGGGATATCTCGTCGATCTGACGAAGCAGCCTGTCCTTGGGAAAGTGGTCGACAGCTCAAAGCCCTCGGTTACCTGGAACAACAAGCTCTATGGTCTTCCCATGGATTTCGCCGGCATTGGCATCATCTACAACAAAGACATTTTCGCCAAGTACAACCTGAAAGTGCCGACCACCTATCGTGAACTCGACAAGGCATGCCGCACGCTCAACGAAAAAGGCATAACCCCCTTCGCCGGACTGCTTAAGGAAAACTGGTCCATGGGACATTTTATCACCATGGTGCACACCAGCCTGCTCGCCGAGAAGGGCATCCCCGTCAGCAAGTTCATCGCTGACATGAACGCAGGCAAGACGAGCTATGGCGTAGTAGACACCGACAAACTCTTCGCCGTCATCGATTTCTATCGCAAAAATATGGACAAGAACGCGGAAGAGATGGCATGGAACGAGCAGGTTGCTTCCTTTGCGGATGGCAGGGCTGCCATGATGGTACAGGGTCTCTGGTCCTATGGAGCGGCGATTGGAGCCAATCCGAAGATCAATTGTGGATTTGTTCCCTTCCCCGTTTTCAACGATGCGAAGAAGAATGTCTTCTATGCGGATGTCGATTCCTGTTTTGGCGTTTCTGCCCAGTCTTCCCCCGAGAAGAAAGCCGCGTCGCTCAAGTTCCTCGAGTGGCTTGCCACCCCGCAGGCCCAGAAGATTTGGGTCGAAGATTACAAGCTGACCCTTTCCTTTAAGGGCGCCGATGTCAGCAAGCTCGGTGGACCGTTCGTCGATCTCATGACCAACGTCAACAAGAATGGCGCCTATCCATGGGCTTTCGCATCCTATCCGACCGCTGTATTCGAAGACGCATGCAAGAATGGAGCTCAGCAGTATGTCTTCAACAAAAAGACTGCTGATGAAGTCATCGCCGACATCGACAAGCAGTGGGCCGCCAACAGGAAAAAATAAGCTGCTGAAGGCTTCATTGCACTGATTTTTTGTCATCATGTTGGAACCGCTGTCGGCACAGACCTCCGCCCCAGCGGTTTCTTTTTGATTGCCACGCCCAGAAAAGTGAGGAACATATGGTCCAGAAACCAGCCACGCGCCGCGCCAACTTCGTGATGTTCATTGCGCCTGCGCTTTTCCTGTACGCGCTTTTTTTCCTGCTTCCTTTCGGCCAAGGCCTCAGAATCTCGGTCACCAATTGGGACGGCCTGACGCCGAAGACGCCGATCAGCATGCCGAAAGCGGAATTCGAAGAGAAAATCCTGAACAGGATCGAGTCCGAAAAAGACCGCGATTACGTGCTTTCCATCTACACTTACGATGAGGCTTCGGGAGAATACTCGCGGCTTTCCATAAGGGGGCTCAAGCGCTACCGGCTCGAGCGCATCATAAAGAAAGTGGGATACAGCCCCGATTTATACAGGGACGTTGGGCTGGACAATTACAGGTCAATTTTCAGGGGCCAGGTCGATGAGCGCTTTTATCCGCGACGTTATGAACAGGTCAATTTTAATGCCAATTCGGATTTGCCGCAGGAAGTCGATGGCGCCTCATATGAAAAGGATTTTCTCACCAAGCTGACACCGGAACAGAAAGATCTGGCTTCGCAATTCTATGTAAAGCGTGGCAAATCATATATCCTTGCCCCGGGAAAGGACGAATTCAACATCGAAGACCCGGTCTGGATGCTGCCCGAAGTGGATTCAGGTGCCATTACGTCGGCGGCAGTCGACGACTTCATAGCCGGGGTCAAGAAAGCGGGGCTTGGCCAGAACGAGGCTGCATTTGCCGAATCTAAGGGCGCTTTTGTCGCGCAGGGCAAATTTGCCGCCGGCAGCCTGCCTGTAATCGACAAATGCGCGCAAGAACTGTTCAGCGTCGGCAAATTCAAGGCCCTGCTTTCCGAGAAATGGCGAGTCACCAAGACTGATCTTGGTGTCATCGGTTTCACCATTTTCTTCGCACTGGGCAACGTGTTGATCTCGAATTTCCTCGCTTTCTGGATCGCACTGGCACTCGATCAGAAGGGAGTAAAATCGCGCAACGTGCTGCGCTCGATTTTCTTCATGCCCAATGTGCTGTCGATGGTCGTCGTTGCTTTGATCTGGTCTTTCCTTTTCTTCCACCTGCTGCCGCAAATCACAGGAATCCAGACATGGATGAGTGATCCTGCCAAGGCGCCCTGGCTGCTGGTGTTCGTTTCAGTATGGCAATCGTCGGGCTATTACATGGTCATCTACCTTGCCGGCCTACAGAACATACCGCAGGATATCATCGAAGCGGCAATGATCGATGGGGCGAGCCCCCGGCAGCGGCTGCGTCACATAACGTTGCCCCTGCTCGCGCCATCATTCACCGTCTGCATTTTCATGTCTATCGCCAATGCCCTGAAATGCTTCGACTTAGTCTATGCGATGATCGGTCCCTCTGGTTATGCCGTCGGGACTGTGCCGTTCGTCATGGATATATTCTTTGATGCCTTCGCCCGCAAGCAGGCTGGCCTTGCAAATGCAAAAGCGGCACTGCTGTTCCTGACAATAGCCGTAGTGACAGGCCTGCAGCTCAAGATGATGAAAAAGAAGGAAGTGCAATTATGAAATTCAGGGTAAAACCAGTACACTTCCTCGAAGCATTCATGATCATTCTCGCGTTCCTCTATCTGTTCCCCATCCTTTTCGTTTTTTTGAGCGCCCTCAAGCCTGACGCCGAGATCATGCTCCACCCCTTGGCCCTGCCGTCCAAGTTGTACCTGGACAATTTCGTGAAAGCCTGGACGGTTATGAAATTCCCGAAGACAGTGCTCACAACGTTCCTGATAACGTTATTCGGCGTTGCCGGCATATTGCTTACGAGCTCGATGGCGGCGTGGATGCTCGCTCGGACCAACACGAAATATTCCTGGGTCCTCTATTCATTGTTTGCTTTCGCCCTGGTTATACCATTTCAGATCATCATGGTGCCGCTGTCCGTCCTTGCCTCAGACATGAACCTGACCAATCCGCAAGGACTCGTCCTGCTTTACTGGGGCCTCGGCGCACCCATGGCCGTTTTCATGTACCACGGCTTCGTAAAGAGCGTGCCCAAGGAGCTGGAGGAATCTGCGGCCATCGATGGTGCAGGCACGGGCTATATTTTCTTCAAGATCGTACTGCCATTATTGAAGCCCATAACCGTGACCATCGCGATTCTGGACGCCCTGTGGATATGGAACGACTACCTGCTGCCTTTGCTCATAATAAAGCAGGGAACGCTGCAGCTTGCACAGATGGCGTTCAATGGCCAGTTCCTCAAGGAGTATGGGCCGCTGACGGCCTCGCTCGTTCTATCCGCTTTGCCAATAATGGTGTTCTACCTTTTCGAGCAAAAATACATTATCAAAGGCATTGCAGCAGGCGCTGTCAAAGGTTAAGGTAATCGAATCATTGGAGTGCAGCAAAATGACGTTTCCACGCAGTGCAGGAATACTTCTGCATCCGACATCCCTACCGGGACCTTATGGAATAGGTACGCTGGGCAAAGAAGCCCGTCGTTTCATCGATTTCCTGAGCCTGGCGGGAATCAGGCTATGGCAGGTTCTTCCGCTCGGTCCGACCGGCTACGGCGATTCGCCCTACCAGAGCCTGTCGGCCTTTGCAGGCAACCCATACCTGATCGATCCGGATGAGCTCGTTGAACTCGGTATTCTGGACGATAGATCGGCCAACGCGGCCCGCTCTGAAAATAGGGGAAAAGTAGATTTTGGCGAGCTGTTCGTGAAGCGGAATGCGCTGCTCGACAAGTCATGGGAGAATTTCACGAAGACGGGCAAGGAGCAGACTGCGACCGCAATTGCCGCGCCAGCCACTGGTGCCGCGTCCGTGCAGGCAACATCAACGCTCGTGACGTCAACGCTCGCAACATCAACGCTCGCCGCGGATTTTTCGAAATTCAAGAAGGAAAATTCATTCTGGCTTGATGATTTTGCGCTCTTTTCGGCAGTCAAGGAAGAGATGGGCCATGCACCCTGGAATCTGTGGCCTGAAAAATTGAAGCGCCGCGATCCACAGGCTCTCGCGGAATTCGCAGGGACAAGCGCACACGCCGATCGCATAGGAAGGCATGAATTCGTGCAATTCCTGTTTTACCGTCAGTGGACTGCACTGCATGACTACGCAAGAAGCAACGGCATCAGGATAATTGGCGATATACCGATCTTCGTCGCTTACGATAGCGCCGATACATGGTCACAAGCGCCGCTCTTTCAGCTTGATGAGCAGCTCAACCCCATCAAGGTGGCAGGAGTCCCGCCCGATTATTTCACAGCCACAGGACAACTCTGGGGCAACCCGCTCTACGACTGGCCGGCCAATCAGCGAACGGGCTACGTGTGGTGGATCGCACGGATCCGCGCAGCCTTCGCTCTCGTGGATGTGCTGAGGATTGACCATTTCCGCGGCTTCGAAAGCTACTGGGCCGTACCGGCAAAGGATACGACGGCAGCCAATGGCGTATGGGAGAAAGGGCCTGGAACGGAGCTTTTCAAGGCAATTTTTGCTGAACTTGGGGAGCTGCCAATTCTGGCGGAGGATCTGGGATTCATGACGCCCGAAGTCCAGGCCTTGCGTAATACGCTCGGATTCCCCGGGATGAAGATTCTCCAGTTTGCCTTTGAATCAGAGACTGATTCTGGCGATTATCCCCACAATTACGGACGCAACTGTATTGTCTATACGGGAACGCACGACAACGACACTTCGACTGGATGGTTTAACGCTACAAAACCCGATATAAAGGAAAGGGCACTTGCCTACACCGCAGGAACGCCTGAATCTTTCAGCTGGGACATGATCAGGACGGCTTGGTCGAGCCCTGCCTGCATAGCTGTCGCGCCTGCTCAGGATCTGCTTGGGCTGGGTTCCGAAGCCCGGATGAATTACCCGGGCAGACAGGATGGCTACTGGTCCTGGCGGATGAAGGAAGGCGCCTTGACTCAGGATATAGCCGCGCGTCTGCAGCGCCTTACAAGGGCTTATTTCAGGCTTTCCTGATACGCGTCGCCTGGCGCGCCTAGCCTTGCGTCTCCATCGTCCTTACTGGCCGTGCGGCGCTTGAAAATCTTGACAATCTCGTTGACGGTGATCGTGAATATGGAGAGCGCCGCCACTATGAGCCAATCGACAAGGCCGAGCGTCGAAACCTTGAAAAATACTGCCAATGGCGGGATCGCGATGACGAGGACCTGAAGCAGCAGGCCACCAAGGAAGGCACCGACCAGTTTGCGGTTGCTGAACAGGCCAATCTGGAAGATGGACTTCGTCTGGTTGCGCAGGTTGAATGCGTGAAACAGCTGCGCAAGACTCAAGGTCGCGAAAGCCATGGTCCTGGCGAGCTGCAATGCCGCATCGGCCGACAGGCCTTCGGCGCCTGCCCTGTTCATGCCGATGAAGAAAGCCGCAATGGCAAGGCTACCGATCAATACGCCGTTGATTATCACCGAACGCATGCGTCCATTGGCGAACAAGCCTTCCTTGGGATCGCGCGGCTTTTCGCTGATGACATTTGGGTCGCCGGGCTCCATGCCCAATGCCAGCGCCGGGAAGGTATCCGTAATCAGGTTGATCCAGAGGATATGGATGGGCAGCAGTGGAATGGGGAAGCCGAAAAGCACCGCCGTGAAGACCGCGATGATTTCGCCCGCGTTGCACGATACAAGGTAGAGAACAGCTTTCCTGATATTGCTGTATATATTCCGGCCCGTCTCTATTGCGCGCACGATGGTGGCGAAATTATCATCCGCCAGAATTATGTCCGCCGCCCCCTTCGCGACATCGGTGCCGGTAATTCCCATCGCCACGCCGATATCGGCAGCTTTGAGGCTCGGGGCATCGTTGACGCCGTCGCCAGTCATCGAGACGATATGCCCGTTCGCCCTGAAGGCCTTGACGATTCTGACCTTGTGCTCAGGCGAGACACGTGCGAAAACCCTGACATGACGCACTTTTTCCACGAGCTGCACGTCATCGAGCTGATCAATTTCGGTTCCGGATAGCGCATCTTTCTCATCCTGCGCGATACCGAGTTCGCGCGCGATGGCGAGCGCCGTGGCCTTGTGGTCGCCGGTGATCATGGCGACGCCAATGCCGGATTTGCGGCATATGGCAATGGAATCACGGACTTCGAGCCGGGGCGGATCTATCATGCCGACCGCGCCGAGATAGCAGAGACGATCCTCGATCGCTTCGCCGGAATTCGGTTCGCCTGAGGCAAGGGGACGCCAGGCAGCGCCGAGGACACGCAGGGCATTGGATGCCATGGCGTCGCAGGAGTCGAGGATTGTGGCGCGGGCGGCCCCACCGAGTGGCAGTTCCACGCCATCGAGATAATAGCTGCTGCATTTTTTCAGCAGCTGATCGACAGCCCCCTTGGTCATTATGAAGCGTTCACCCTGCTGTTCATGGATGGTGCTCATCATTTTGCGGTCTGAGTCGAAGGGCACTTCGCCGACCCGCGGAGCGTTGGCAAGAAGTTCCGGTTTTTCGATGCCGTGCTGGCTGGCAATTTCAAGGAGCGCAATTTCGGTGGGATCACCTGTTACATGCGCGCCTATGGTCGCATCGTTGCAGTAGCTCATCGCCTCGAGGAGAAGGCGGTGCGCCTTTCTTTCCCTGTCGAGCAGGGAAGCATCGCCATCGATGCCGTCTGAGGCGAATGCCGTCACCGACATCTTGTTGCGCGTGAGCGTGCCCGTCTTGTCCGAGCAGATCATGGTCACTGAACCGAGTGTTTCGA
>JAJFUL010000263.1 GCA_021372425.1 Spirochaetaceae bacterium | reverse complement strand
CCTGATATCTGCTCCATGCCGGTCGACACTTCAATGGACTTCCAGCCCCTGTAATTTGCCCCCTGGACCTGCAGAGTCACATCAGTCACTGAGCACCTCCAGATCTTCTCCCCCGGGGACAAAAGACGGATGCGCTATGTTGTTGCGCGTGATCAGCTCTTCAGCCCTCGTTGCATCCCTGTAAAGACGGTGCGCGATTACCAGGGCGGGCTCGGTGCGGGAAAGCGTAATGGTGACTATCCGGGAAAGGTTGGCTCCCCTGGCGTTAATGTCCGTCACGACAGCTGCGCGCAGATCCACGAGCGCCGAATAGACGCTATCGGATGAATCGAGCAGCTCCGCATCTATAGCATCCGCTATGCGGTCCCGCATTTCCATTGCATCGTCGTAAGATGCATGGTCCATCTCGGCCGAGGTCCTGGCTGCCTCCGCAATAGCCGTCCTGCGGACCAGGGCTGTAAGCGCCGCCTGGTTTTTTGCTTTCCGGGCCTTTGACGGAGTTGTTGATTCCGACGTGGACGGGGCGGACGAGGGATATAATTTTGATCCCTGCCGTCCGTAATCGAACAAGCCGGCATAAGCATTGAAGAGATCGGTCGGCAGATTCTGGATCGACTTCGAAAGGCTCGCTCCCCTGCGCAGCTGGGTCCTGGAGGAAAGGATCAGGTTGAGCGGCGCAAGGGCCAAGTCACGCAGTTTATTGATCTGTCCTGAGATGGATTTTGCGAGGGTAAAAGGCTTGCCGATCAACGTCTTGATCGAGTTCTGGATTTTATTCAGGTCCTTAACAAAACCGGGGGTTGCTGTGCTCGTTTTAAATTTGGCCGCAAGCCCGTCCATGACGCCGCATATCTGGTCTGTCAGGCTTTCGGCATCATCAGTCACATTGTCAGGCTCATCCTCGCAGGAAAATTCATCTTCAAAATCGCTCTCGCTTGCATCGATTAAATCGTCCGAACTGTCTTCAACCTGCGCGGCAGTGTCCGTTTCCTCCGAAGGATAGTTATCTTCTTCAACTCTAATTAATGGAATGGTAAACCGGCACATCCCGCCTTCCGAGGTCGATTCCGACATCCGCACGTCCCCGTTGAGACTGACAAACATAGTCCCCATTGTTGGATGTTCCAGAGTGCCGGGCCCTGCCGTTTCCAGAGCGGAAACCAGGGCGTCTCGCTGATCGATATAGTCTTGGCCTATAACGAAACATTCCAGGGTGAACTCGCGCGGCCGCAAGCCCATGTCCTCGACATAGGCATCGTCCCGCTTGGGATAATCATGGCGTGCAGTCTTGCGCCCTACTGTGGCGTCGCTCTGCTTCCATTTGAAGGGGACCGAACGAAACGAGCCGGCCCGCCATTCATCGCGCCAGCTCATTGCCACCTCATCATCAGGCCTGTATCGACATCCAGGTCCACGTTCGGGTTGTTGCTTCTGATGTCTTTGACGACCATCCTTTCGCCCTCGAATGTAATTTTGATTTCGCCGCCGACATCTGTTTTTCTCTCATTCCCGGAGCGAGCCGCTTCTTTATGCAGGAGGTCATAAAACAACGCGCCAAAGGCGTCGTACTGCCCGCCGGTTGCCGCGCTGACTGCCTTGTCGATTCCCCAATTGATCCCGCTGCCGACTGCATATCCACCTGCAAAGGACAGACCGGCCTTGCCGAGGACCAGCCAGGGAAGCCCTTTTAAAAAGCCCGGCAATTTCCTTGCCGCACCACCGACTCCGCCAGCACCGCCAGGAATCGAGGGCACCGTCGATGGGCCGCCGAGAGATCCCGGCATGTTCACGACGTAGACGGGAATGGCATTGCCCGCGCCAGGAATTCCCGGGATTCCCATACCCGGCTTACCGCCTTTTCCC
>JAJFUL010000262.1 GCA_021372425.1 Spirochaetaceae bacterium | reverse complement strand
AGACTGCGCGGCGTATGCGCTGGCATCCACGCTGGACGAAGAGTTGCTTTTCAAGGGGGAGGATTTCTCGAAAACCAATGTGGCATCAGTGTTCTAGCGTAAAAGGGTGTCGTGCCGCTACTGATTCTCCTCTATCTTGATCTTGTGAACCTCGCCGACCTTGCGAATTTCCTTGAAAAGCTCCTCGATGTTTATGTTGACGGGGATTTTGGCCAGCACCGTCAGCTTAGTGGAGTGATTGGCCACATCCTGCGTGGCATCGACCGATTGCGCCTTGATGCCGTGGGAGGCGAGAACTGAAAGAACGCGCTCGCGGTCGGCTGTGCTTTCGGCAAACCAGATGTGGATGTACTTGAAGCGTTCGGCCGGGAAAAGCTTGCGCTCGATAGGCTCGAGTACCGCAAGGGCGATCAGGACCAGGGCGAGCGTGATAAGTGCGGCTTCCCACATGCCTGCCCCGATGGTGAGCCCGATGGCGGCGATGACCCAGAGACTCGCCGCCGTAGTCATGCCCTTTACATTGTTGCCAATCTTGATGAAGGCGCCGGCACCCAGGAAACCGATGCCTGAAACGACCTGCGCCGCGATGCGGCCAGGGTCGCCTTTCTCCATCCCGACAGCCTGGGGCATCCAGATGGAAAGCATCATCAGCAGGCAGGAACCCACACTTATAAGAATATGCGTGCGCAGGCCTGCGGTCTGACGGCGCATTTCACGCTCTACCCCGACGAGACTGCCGGCCAGCATCGCCAACAAGAGGCGGACGGCCGCGTCGCTGGGTGTAATATGAGTCGTCGTCAAATTTTCAATAAGGTTCATGCTGAACGCTCCAGTTCCAGATTTCCGATTTGCGGATTTCCGAGTATACTACATTAATGCCACCAAAAGAACAGTATATTTTGGCCCTCGACCAGGGCACAACATCTTCCCGGGCAATTCTCTTCAACCATGAGGGAATCATCATCGCCGTCAGACAGATACCATTCAACCAGATATTCCCGAAGCCAGGCTGGGTCGAGCACGACCCGATGGAGATTTGGTCCACCCAGCTCGAAGCCGCGCGCGGCGCAATCGCCAGCGCACAGATCGAGGGCGACCAGATACTCGCCATCGGCATAACCAACCAGCGGGAAACCACCATCCTCTGGGAAAAGGACACAGGCCGGCCCGTCTACAACGCCATAGTCTGGCAGTGCAGACGCTCGTCGGGCATCTGCGAGGAATTGAAGAAGGGCGGGGCCGAACCTTTCATCCGGCAGAGGACCGGTCTCGTGGCCGACGCCTACTTTTCGGGTACGAAACTCACCTGGCTCTTCAGGGAGCGCCCCGAACTCCGTGTGCGCGCCGAGCGCGGCGAACTCATGTTCGGTACCGTGGATTCCTGGCTTATTTACAACCTGACCGGCCGTCATGCTACAGACCCCACAAACGCAAGCCGGACCCTCATGTTCAACATCAGGGAGCGCTGCTGGGACGATGACCTGCTCAAGCTTCTTGACATTCCCAAGGCGATACTGCCCGAAGTCCTGCCCAGCTCGGGCTATTTCGGAACGACGAAAAAGGAGCTGTTCGGTGTCGAAATCCCCGTCACCGGCGTGGCTGGTGACCAGCAGGCAGCCCTGTTCGGCCATGCCTGTTTCGAGCCGGGCGAGGCGAAGAACACTTACGGCACAGGCTGCTTCACGCTGATGAACGCAGGTCCATTCCCGTTGGAATCGGGTCACAATCTCATCACGACCGTCGCCTGGGACCTGGGCAGGGGCTACACCTATGCGCTCGAAGGTTCAGTCTTTGTCGCGGGAGCCGTCATCCAGTGGCTGCGCGACCAGATGGGCCTGCTCACCGAGTCGGCCGAGAGCGAAACCCTGGCGCGCTCGGTCCCGGATACGGGCGGTGTCTACATGGTGCCGGCCTTCGTCGGGCTCGGCGCGCCCTATTGGGATTCGGAGGTCCGCGGGACCATCGTGGGGCTTACCCGTGGTACGACGCGCGCCCATTTTGTGCGGGCTGCGCTGGAAGCGATAGCTTACGAATCGCGCGACCTTCTCGATGCCATGGAAAAAGATTCAGGGAAGCGCCTGTGCAGCATCAAGGCAGACGGCGGCGCCGCGGCCAACTCCTTCCTGATGCAATTCCAGGCCGACATACTTAACCGCAACGTCGTCCTGCCCGAAGTCACCGAAACGACCGCCCTGGGCGCCGCCTACATGGCGGGCCTCGCCTCAGGCTACTGGAGTGGCTTGGACGATGTGAAGAAGAATTGGCGCATGCGCCGCGAATTCCGGCCGGAGATGAACGGCGAGGCCCGCGCTGGTCTTGTAGCTGGCTGGAACAAGGCAGTGGCCACTGCCCGCAGTTATCGCTGAGTCTCCGGGACGGCGCGCCCTGGTCGCCAGCCCATGCTGGCCGAAATCGACGCAGCTGCACGCACGACTTGCACGGCTACTTTCTCCGCCTCGAATTCGGGCTTACTGTCCAGATGCCACGAGGTGCTGACGGACGAGATGATCTGTCCACGGTAATCGCGGATTGGCGCGCCCACGCAACGGACATCGGCTTCCGCCTCCTCATTGTCGAAGCACCAGCCTCGCCTGCGGCATTCTGCCATATCAGCGAGCAGCTCGACGACGCTCGTATGTGTTTTAGGTCCCTGCTTAACTAGGGTTTCGCCCTCATACAGCAGCGCTATCTCGTCATCGGGCATATCGAGCATCAACGACTTGCCAAGCGCCGTGCAGTAGAGCGGTTTCTGCTGGCCGATGACCGCGTAGTTGCGGAGGCTGGCATATTGGTCCTGCCGGTCGATATAGACCATGTTCCTCCCCTGGCGGCAGGCCAGGAAGACGATCGTGCCCAGGGAAGACGCGAGCGCTTTCAGAAAAGGCGCGGATTCGGTCTTTAGCTCCAGACTGCCGAGATAGTGGCTGCTCATTTCGGCAAAGGCCGGGCCCAGCCGATACAGGCCTGTGTCCCCGGACTTCCGCGCATATTCGCGCTGCAGGAGCACCGAAAGCAGGCGGAAGGCCGTACTCTTTGGCAGGCCAGTTTTCTGTGCGATACTGGCCAGGCTTATTCCCGCAGGCTCGCTTGCCAGCAGCTCGAGGATATCGAAGGTCCGGTCGAGCGATTGCACCTTGTTTTCAGTCATGTAATCCTCACTTGACAGCAGCCCTAAATCCATTATCATACTGGAACAGGACTTTGGAATTATATTCCACATCGTGGAACAAGTACAGAGTGCCGCGCAAATCCGCTTTGGAGAGATACAGCAAATGCAAATCAGGGAATATGTTAATTCCGAGTATGCAAAGAGCCTTGACACTAAAGGCCTGCGTTCGAATTTTCTGATCCAGGGCATCTTCATCCCGGGAAAGATCACCATGACCTATTCCCATGTGGACAGGATGATAGCCGGAGGCGTCACCCCGGCAGACGCGCCCTTGGCTTTGGCGGCCACAAAGGAACTCGGCACCGGCTTTTTCCTCGAACGGCGCGAAATGGGCATCATCAATATTGGCGGAGCGGGTACGATCACCGTTGACGGCATCAGCTACCCAGTGGGCCCAAGGGACGGATTCTACATCTCGATGGGATCGAGAGAAGTCTTCTTCGCGAGCGACGATCCCGCCGATCCTGCGAAATTCTGGTTCAACAGCGCACCCGCCCATCGCGCATGCCCCACGAGGCGCGTCACCCACGAACAAGCCAAGCACCTGCCCATGGGCAGCGCCGCGGAATGCAACAAGCGCGTCATCAACCAATATATTCATCCAGCAGTGCTCGAAACCTGCCAGCTTGTCATGGGCATGACGGAATTTTCGGAAGGCAGCGTGTGGAACACGATGCCCGCGCATACCCACGAAAGGCGGATGGAAGTCTATCTCTATTTCGATATGCCAGTGGACCGCGTCGTCTTCCATCTGATGGGCAAGCCGACCGAAACTCGCCACATCGTCGTCAGAAACGAGGAAGCGGTCATAAGTCCGAGTTGGTCGATCCATGCTGGTGTCGGAACAGGCTCCTACACTTTCATCTGGGGCATGGCTGGAGAGAATCAGACTTTCACCGACATGGACAACGTGCCCATGGGCGACCTGAATTAGAGGGGGCGATCATGATACTCGATTCATTCAGGCTTGACGGCAAAGTCGCCATCGTCACCGGCAGTGCGAGGGGCCTTGGGCAGGGCATCGCCATCGCCCTGGCGGAAGCAGGGGCAGATATCGCCGGTATCCGTAATTCAGGCTCGACGGAAACACAGGCGCAGGTTGAAAAGCTTGGACGCCGCTTCCTCGACATTCAGGCCGACCTGCTCTCGATCGACCCTGTTCCGCGCATCGTCGAGGAAACGCTCGCGGCCTTCGGGCGCATCGACATACTGGTCAACGATGCAGGGATCATCCGGAGGCAGGATGCCGTCGATTTCACGGTGAAGGACTGGGATGATGTCATGAACATCAACGTGCGGACTCTGTTCTTTCTGAGCCAGGCCGTCGCGCGGCAGTTCATCGTGCAAGGTTTTGGCGGGAAGATCATCAACATCGAGTCGCTGCTCTCATTCCAGGGAGGCGTCCGCATTCCATCCTACACAGCGTCCAAGAGCGCCGTCATGGGGCTGACCAAACTCCTGGCGAATGAATGGGCAAAATACGGCATCAACGTAAACGGCATCGCACCAGGCTACATGGTGACTGACAACACCGCCGCTCTCCGCGCGGATCCCGAGCGCAACACATCCATCCTCGAGCGAATTCCCGCAGGGCGGTGGGGCACGCCGGACGATCTGCAAGGCGCCGCTGTAGTCCTGGCATCGCCGGCAAGCAACTATGTAAACGGCTACACCATCGCGGTCGATGGCGGCTGGTTGGCGCGATAAGCCCTGTCTTCATGCAGGAGCAACCTTCGCGCCCCTTCCCGTGATGACATCGGGGCCTTCACAGTTTTCAATCTTCACATTGAGCATGCTAACCTGGGCGTTTTCAATCCTGATCCCGCGGTCCGGGTACCCGTCGAGCCCCTGGTACATCTCGGCTTTCTCCACAGGGACCAAATCCCTGTCTGCAATGGATACCTGCCAGTTCTCGAGTCGCAGCCCTTCGATTCCCGCTTCCGGAAGACCGATGACGAAGCCTGCCGAAGCGCGGCAGTCCGTTGCTACGAGGTTGGAAATGACAATGTTGCGCGCCTGTGGAGTCTGGTTTGTCACTTCCTGCTTCGAAGCCGAAAAAAGGAAGGCGGCCTCATCGGCGCGCGAACCGCAATTGTAGTACATGTTGATGGTGAGCGGAGTCAGTACCTTGTCCATGAGCAGGTTCCTGAAAGTGAGATTCTGGATCATACCGCCCCGCCCGCGCCTGCTCTTGATGCGGATTCCCCGGTCCGAGCCTTTGAAGAGGCAATTCACGACATCCACATTTTCGATGCCACCCGCCGTTTCGCTGCCGATCACGACACCACCGTGGCCAGAAAGGAAGGTGCAGCCCGAAATGGAAATATTCCTGCTCGCATGGCCTTCATGGAGACCCTGCACGCCCGAACCCGCCTTCAGTGCGATGCAGTCGTCGCCGACATCGACCCGGGTCCCTGTGATCGTCACGTCGCTGGATGAATCAATGTCGATCCCGTCGGTATTCGGCGCGTCGGGCGGATTCCGTATCGAGACGCCGCTGATGACGAGGCCTTGGCAGAACACGGGATGTATGGTCCAGAATGGCGAATCGACAAAACGCAAGCCTTCGATCCTGACCGATGTGCAGGAAAGAAACTGCACGAGGGGAGGCCTCAGGAACTGCGCTTCCCGCCCGCCGCCGCCCGAAGGCTCGTGGCCGTTGTAGTGGTTCAGCCCGGCAAGTTTTTTTTCGATAGGAGTCCTTGGTCCTTTCTGATGCGCCGCCTTTTCAGCGCGATGCGTGTCCCACCAGGATTTGCCGTTGCCGTCTATGCACCCCTCGCCATCGAGGACGACATTGCACGCATTCCTGGCAAAAATGAGTGGATGCATCGCATGGCAGATCATGCCTTCCCATCGCGTTTCCACAGGGTTATAAAGCTCAGGCTCATCAATGAAGCGCAGAGTGGCCCCTTTTTCGATACGGAGCCTCGTGTTGTCGCCCAGATCGATCGGCCCTGTCAGGAATTCCCCGGCCGGGACCAGGATAGTGCCAGCTCCTTCTTTTCGGATGCGCGCGCCGATATCGGCAAAAACCGCCGAGTTGTCCTTTCCCCCGCCGGGAATCGCGCCGTACTCCACAATGTCATATACAGGAGTCATTTGCTTCCCCCTTGCCTCGTTTTACTGGCCCTGCAACTTAATAGTGGTGTTTTTTTGCGATAATAACCTGTAGTAGCTGGCTATTATCGCAAAAATGTGTGCGCTGTCTTGTTGCCGGGTTAGTAATTCTCCCCGCGTCGCCTTCAGGTTTCAAGAGTCTTTTATGACCACTTTTTGGATTATTCTGACACTTTTCATTGACAGGTCTGGGAATGGGACTGAAAATATCCTGGAACATTGCAATGATATCGACACCGAAACGCGCCCAAGGCTGCAGGAGCATCGCTTTCATGCTCGCTTCCCTCCACTCGGGGTCGTCGGTCAAGGTATGGCCCGAACTTGTGCAGGAGAGCGAAAAGCACGCCTGCACCCTCTTCATCTTCCCGGGCGGAAGACTCGAAAGCCACGATGAATACGAATACATGCGTAATTCGATTTTCTCACTCATCGGAGGGAAGGAATTCGACGGCATACTGAGCTGGGCCTCTTCCCTGAGCGGCTTCGCCCCTGAGAGCGAAGTGGCCGCCTTCCATAGGGGCAGGGGTAGCACCCCGCTGGTCACCTTCGGCCTCAAGGTCGACGCGCATCCCGCTGTCACCATCGACGCATACTCCGGTATGAAGCGGCTTGTCTTCCACCTCGCGCGCAGACACAAGTGCCGCCGCATCGCCTTCATCGGTGGGCCACGCGAACATTCGTCGGCCGAGCACCGCTTCAAAGCCTATCGCGATGCACTCGAGGAATGCGGCATCAATTATGACGATCGGCTGGCGAGCCTCGACAATCCCTGGACCGAAGGCCGAAAGGCAATCTGCGAGCTGCTCGACGCGCGGGGCCTGGTGGCCGGTCGCGATTTCGATGCGCTGTGCGGTGCGAGCGACCTCCTCATCTTCGAAGCGGCGAAACTGCTGCGCGAAAGGGGCGTGCGCATTCCATCGGACATCGCGCTTGGCGGCTTCAACGATTCCGACGAAAGTCACCTTTTCTCCCCCACCTACACGACAGTCCACATGCCCTTCGACAGGCAGGCTCTCCAGGCCTTTCACATGCTGCTCGACCTGATGGGCGGCAGGCAGCCGGTCGACTGTCTCCTCAAGACTCGCCTCATCATCCGTCAATCCTGCGGATGCCTGCCCGAATCCGTGGAAAAGGCGGGCGCGGCGATCAGCGCAAAAGGTGCCACAGCCGGGCTTTTCGGTTTTCCCGCGCCGGAGGATCTGGCCGCCATCATGGCTGCTTCGATATCCCCTGCGCAGGCCAGGGATCCCGGACGGTTCATCCCCGCAGCATCCGCCTTCCTGGCCTGTCTCAGGGGCGCTTCCGGCAAACCCTTCCTCGATGCGCTCGACCTTCTCCTTGGCGACAACATCTTCCAGAGCCAGGATTTAGACCTGTTTCAGGATATGCTCTCTGATATGCGCTCAGCCTGTGCAGGCCAGGACGAGCCTGCGGCCAGAGACCGCATTGAATCCATTATCAGCCAGGCACGCGTTCTCGTCTCCGATGCGGAAAAACGCACCAGCAACTACCGCGCCTGGAGGGAAAAAACGCTCGGCCAGTGGCTCAGCATTTTCAACCACGAGCTGCTTTGCGCCAAAAACTTCCCCTCCATCGTGGAAATAGCGAGCCGCCACCTGCCCCGCCTGGGCATCTTTTCGGGCTATTTCGTGCTGAACGGAAAAATCAAGGCAACGCGTTCCTTCATTGGCGGTTTCGCGGCGGAAAGCGAGTCGCCCGAAGAGCCACGCCTCATCAGACCGCGCGGCGGAAAGCTCGCTTTTCCTGCCGACCAACTCCTCCCCGACGAATATCGCCCACGCTGTCCCGGCGCATTCGTGGTCCTCCCCCTCTACTATGAATCTACTTCGCTTGGCTATTGTGTGCTTTCAGTCAACGATGTGGAAGGCTCGGTCTTCGAGGAGATCAGAACCCAAGTGTCCGGCGCAATGCGTGGCGTCCTCCTGTTCGAGCAGGTCAATGAGGCGCGAAAACTGGCGGAGCGGGCAGAAAAACTCAAGACAAGCTTCCTCGCCGGCGTGAGCGAGGAACTGCAGCAGCCGCTCGCCGCCATACTCGCGCTCTCAAGCCGCCTGCTCGAAGAGCCCGCGCTGCAAGGGCGACCCGAAATTGAGGCGATCGCAGCCCATTCCAGCCGCCAGCTCGAGCTGACGAAGCGGCTCATGGACCTTTCGCTTGCGCAGGTTGACGAACTCGCCCTCGAAAAGCGGCTTTTCAACTCCGCGAACTTCCTCCGGGACATGGTTGCCGATTTCGCTTCAAGAAAAACAAAGGCTGCGTGGGGGACAATCCAGCTGGGCAGCAGGCCCGGGCTCCTGCCACTCCTGCTCGGCGATCCTGCCCGCATTACGCAGATTTTCGAGATATTCCTCGATTATTTCTTCCATGAGCTCGATGCCAGCGAGGTCGAAATCAGCCTGAGGCCAGATCTCGACGGCATTCATATCGTCGCTGCTTCGGAAACCTCAGGCGCAGCTCAGGCATCCGGCGGCCGCTCCAGTGCCGGGGTTGTAGGATCAACCCGCGAAATGACCGACATCGAGATTGACCTCGCCCGGAAGATAGCCTTCATGCAAGGCGGCCAGGTCAGCCTGGTCGAGCGGCGCGGCAAAGCGGAATTCGTCCTGACCCTGCCTTATCCTACTCTCGACGAAATGCCTCGCCTGGACGCAGGCGCCGACAGCCTGCGGGATGGCGTCGCCGCTGGTAGCGGCCAGCTTGTCCTGAGCGGAAGCGCCGCCACGATAGCTTGCCTGTCGGGCCTGTTTCCGGAAGTTCCGCTTTGCCGCGCCAGCCTTTCCGTGCTTGCCGGCAGGGATTTCAATCCGGAAACCTTGGCCTTCATCTTTCTTGATCCCTCGGCCCTGAGTCCTGCAGAAGCCGTCCTGCTCTCGCATCTGCTCGATGACGAGCGATACCGCAAAGTGAGCTGGTTCATCGCCGTTCCCGACGAGTGCACAAGTGCCGGGACCGGCACTACGGCTGGCCTTGCCGAGTATCTGCGAAGCCTGCTCCCCGGCCGTACCTCCACCGAAGTGCTCATCCTCGGGGAAAACGGCGTTCGGCTCAAGTCGCCCGCCTCCGCCGCCACGATCCATTGCCATTCGGTCGAGGAATTCGGGCTTGTCATCCAGAAAACCAGGCCAGCTCTCATTCTGCTTGCGAGCCAGGACTGCGCCCTCCTCGATACAGTCGCGGCCAGACCTGAACTCGCCGAAATTCCCCTCGTCTGCGCCTCGTCCCAGTTTTCCGACAGCCGCTTCGAGGCGAAAGCCGTGGGACGCCCCCTCACCCTGCTCTTCAACCTGGGCGAAACCTTCGATGCGGCCCTTGATGCCCGGATCGCCGGCATCCTCTCGGGCGAAGAATTGCTTCCGGCGGCAACCAGCGCCACCATCACTAAGACAATCTTCTTCCTGAACCGCCATTTCCGCGAACCAGTCTCGCGCTGGAAGCTTTCGGAAAGCCTCGCCGTGAGCGAGGACTACCTGAGCCGTATTTTCAGGCACCAGACGGGAATGCCGCTCTGGGAATACCTCAACCGCCTCCGGATCGGTTACGCAATAGGCCTTCTGCGCGCAACAGGCGAGAGTGTCAGCGAGATTGCTTCCGACTCGGGATTCCAGGATCAGGCCTATTTCTGCCGCGTCTTCCACAGGATCGCCGGCTCGACTCCCGGTTCGATTCGAAAATCATTCACATCGAATGTCAGAAAAGTACAAGAACCGGACTGAAAATTTGCCCCAAGGCCATCTATTATGGACGAAGGAGGGAAAATGGCGGCTACGGTATCGCTTCGCAAAGGCGAGCCTCCCGGGCGCAACTCCAGCCGGCTCTGGCGGGACATCGTGCGGCACAAGTCCATCTATCTGCTAGCCTCGGTCTCGATCATCTACTTCGCCATCTTCAAGTATGTGCCCATCTGGAATTCGCAGATAGCCTTTCGCGATTTCCAGGCGCTGAAGGGCGTCACCGGCAGCCCCTGGATCGGCCTGAAGAATTTTTCCGACTTCGTGCATTCCTACTATTTCGGGGAGCTCATCCGCAACACGGTCATGTACAGCGTGGGCAAGATGATCATCTCCATCCCCTCGGCCATCTTCCTCGCCGTCGCTCTCTACGAGTGCAGGGCGAATTTCCTGCGCAAGACGGTGCAGACACTCGCCTATTTGCCACATTTCCTTTCCTGGGTCATCATGTACGGCATCCTCATGGCGCTGCTCTCGCCGTCGAGCGGTCTCCTGAACGACATCATCAAGCTCTTTGGCGGCGAACCTATCTCCTTCCTGACAGACACGAAATCCTTCCCCTGGATCGTCCTTCTTTCCGACGCATGGAAAGAGAGCGGATGGAGCGCAATCATCTTCGTGGCAGCGCTCATGGGCATAGACCCATCGCTCTTCGAAGCCGCGATGGTCGAAGGCGCCAACGCCTGGCAGCGCGTCCGCTACATCACGCTGCCCTCAATCAAGCCTGTTATCGTCATGGTCTTCCTGCTGAGGCTCGGCACCATCCTCGATGCGGGATTCAACCAGATATTCATGTTGTATTCGCTGCCCGTCTACAGCGTTGCCGACATCATCGACACCTGGATCTACCGGCAGGGCCTACTGGAATTCCGTTTCGGGCTGGCAACCGCGGTCGGACTCTTCAAGGGAGTGATCGGGTTCGTCCTGCTCTTCGTATCGAACAAACTGGTCCGGAAATTCTCGGATACGGGCCTTTATTGAGAGGAAGAACAAGCATGGCAAGCGTGATAAGGCTGACAAAGTCCGACAGGATGTTCAATGCGTTCGTCGTTATCAGCCTGCTCATCATCTTCATCATCCTCTTCGTGCCCATCTGGAGTACGATAACTCTTTCGTTCCGCCCCAACGACTTTATCGGCACTGCACTCGACGGCATGGTCCTGCCGCCCTGGAAATGGTCGCTCGCGGCCTACAAGTCGCTCCTGGGTAATAATTCCTTCGTCAAGGCCACGGCCAATTCCTTCCGGATATTCTTCGAAGGCATCGCGACCGCCCTCATCCTGACGACGCCCCTAGCCTATGCCCTGTCCATAAAGACCCTTCCGGGGCGCAAGCTCCTGTACGTCTTCATCATCATCCCCTACCTTTTCGATGTGGGCCTCGTGCCAAACTATCTCCTCGTCACGAGACTTGGGCTGACCAACAAGCTCGCTGCGGTCTATCTGCCGGGAGCCATCAGCGTCTACAACACGCTCATAATGAAAAGTTTCTTCGAGGGCATCCCTGAAGAGCTCAAGGAATCCGCCAGAATCGACGGGGCTTCGGAATTCAAGGTCCTGATGCGCATCATCCTGCCGCTGTCGAAGCCGATCATGCTGACGATCGGTTTGTATTATGGCGTCCGTTTCTGGAACGATTTCTTCAACGCGATGCTCTACCTGAACGACAGCAACCTTCAGCCCCTGCCTATCCTCCTCCGCAACATCCTGCTCTCTTCGGGCATGAACGAATATGTCGAGGCGAGCGCCTTCGGCGAGGCGCCCATAGAAGCCATCAAGGCAGCCAGCGTCCTGCTCGCCGCCATCCCGATGCTGGTAGCCTATCCCTTCATCCAGAAGTACTTCGTGAAGGGGACAATGCTGGGCAGCATAAAAGGGTGAGCAGCCACAAGGGTTCCACGCCGGGCACAAAAGGCTGCGCCGCCGTATCTGGAATCATAGAGGGATGTCCGATCCCTATGAATATGACAAGGAGGCAGCTATGAAAAGATTTGCAAAGGTAGCGATGGTGCTCCTTTTCGCCGGAGTGATCGTCGCCTCCCTGTTCGCGCAGGGAACGAAGAAACCTGTGACGGTGGATCTCTGGTATGGTGCCGCCATCACTGAAGCAGGTCCGCCGCCCGATGACTGGGTGGTCTACAAGATCGTCAGGGAAAAGCTGGGCATCGAGCTCAAGCTGACCGCCCTTCCTTCGAACGAAAGCGACCAGGATGTGAAAATACTCGCTGCGGCGGCAGCCAACCAGCTGCCGGACCTCTTCATGGTCCGCCGCGACCCCTGGATCACGCTCATCAAGCAAGGATTGGTGGCCGAAGTCGACGACATGTATCCACAAATGCCGAACCGCGCCGAGAATTACTTCGACGAGGACAGCAGGGATTTCACGACCATCAATGGCAAGAGCTATGGCATGGCCATGCCAGGATCCCTCCAGAAGAACGAAGGCCTGGTCATCCGCAAGGACTGGCTCAACAAGCTGGGCCTCAAGATGCCGACCACCCTCGACGAGCTCTATGACGTGCTTTACGCTTTTACCTTCAAGGATCCCGACGGCAACGGCAAGAACGACACCTATGGCTACGGCGCCTTCGTCGAGCTTTTCGACCAGGAGCAGTACCTTGGCAGAAGGTTCGACCCGATCATGGGCGCCTTCGGCGTCGCGGGCACCTGGAATATGACCAAGGCGAATTTCGGCCTCAATGTGAAAAAACCGGAATTCTACGAGGCCCTGCAATTCGTCAAAAAGCTGGTGGACAACAAGGTGATCGACCCCGATTGGCCAAGCCTCAAAAAGGATGATTTCCGTGCCGCATGGAAGCAGGGCAAATTCGGCGTCATGCGCGAGCAGTTCGCCGCATTGGCAGCCACCGCCAACTATGCGCCATTCGATAAGAACTTCCCGACCGGCGAATGGGCCGCCCTTCCTCCCCCCAAGGGGCCGAAAGGCAAGAGCGCGACGGGCATCTCCGATGCCAATTACCGCATCTATGCCGTTTCCGGTCGGGCAGAAAAGGCCGGAAAGAAGGAAGCGATCGCCAAGTTGATGGACTGGATGGCCTCGGATGAAGGCTACCGGATCATCGGATGGGGCGTCGAGGGAGTCAACTACAGCGTGGATACTTCAGGCAACATCACGGACAAGGGCGTCCCCGATGACACGAAGTTCTCTTCCCCGAAAGGCCAGACGGTTACGCAGTTGCGAAACATGGTCTTCTACAACAGCGACCTGGAATTGAACGCGCGATATCCTTACTTCACGACGGCCAATGGCCGCAAGCAGGGCCCGCTCATGTACCTCAAGACCTTCCAGAGCTATCCATGGGTCAACGTGACGGGCATGGGCACCATCATGCCGCCAGCCGGCAACGCAGCCGACCTGAAGCGTTACATCAATCAGGGTGTCCAGGAATTCGTGCTCGGCAAGAAGCCGCTCACCAGGGAAAACTATGATGCATTCATAGCTCAGATGGACAAGCTTGGAGCCGCCGAGTGGGAAAAGGCCGCCAGGGTGCAGATGCAGGAAAATAGCTATCTGAAATGACCTTTACGTTGGGGACCCGCGGAGAGCCGCCTGAGAGCGGCTCTCCGCGGGATTCCATCTCAGGGCCTCTATCAGGAACTACATATATGCGCGACCTACATGGCATTTCCGAAAGCGACCTGCTCGCCGCCGCAACGGCTTCGGCATTGCGCCGCTATCCGGTTGGCAGCGCGGCATGGAATTACGAAAACGGCCTCATGCTCTATTCCCTTCTCGAAAATTCGGTGTGCCTACAGGGCCATGCCTTTGATGCCGAGGTCAAGCGGCGGCTCGACACAACCCTGGAAGCCGACGGATCGATCCGAACCTATCGCATGGAGGATTTCAACCTTGACCAGATCAACATGGGCAAGGTCGCTTTCGTTCTCTGGGAGGAAACCGGCGATCCGCGTTACGAAAACACCGTGAACCTGCTCGTCCGGCAACTTGCCTTGCAACCACGCACTCCCTCGGGATCGTTCTGGCACAAGAAAATCTACCCTGACCAGGTTTGGCTCGACGGGCTCTACATGTTCGGTCCTTTCCTCGCCGCCTATGCGCGCCGTGTCGGGCGGGAGGACCTGTTGGAGGACACCATTGCCCAGGTGAAGCGGGTACGCGACACGATGCGCGATGGAAGGACGGGGCTCTATTACCATGGCCGGGATGAATCAAAGAGGATGGCCTGGGCGGACCCGGCAACGGGCTGTTCGCCCGAGTTCTGGGGCAGGGCGCAGGGATGGCTCGCCATGGCCCTGGTCGACATGCTGGAAATTATTCCTGAAAAAAACGCAGCCGCTGCGTCGCTCCGCGCGATGCTGAGCGACCTCGCCGCTTCCCTGATCCGCTGCCAGCAGCCTTCGGGGCTCTGGTGCCAGTTGCCGGCGAAACCCGGACTCAAAGGCAACTATTTCGAAGCCTCGGCTTCCTGCATGATCGCCTACGTCTTGCTGAAGGGCGCGAGAAAAGGCTGGCTGTCCGGCGACGCCTGCCTGGCGGCCGGGAAGAAGGCGATCCGGGGCATTGAGAATTGCCTTGTGGCAGCCGACGAACGGGACGAAATCCACCTTTCGGGAATCTGCAAGGTGGCAGGCCTCGGAGGCAAACCTTACCGCGACGGTTCAGCCGATTATTACATCCGCGAGCCGGTCGTGAGCGATGATTTCAAGGGCATGGGGCCCTTCCTCCTTGCGATGGGTGAAGCGTCCAGGATCAGCGCCCCGCCGCCCTGCTCTTGATGAATGTTCCCTCACGATATTCCCTTAATGCCAGTTCAAGCTCCTTCCGCGTATTCATGACAATGGTGCCTTACCTTGACGCAAGACCAACCCTGTCATATCGTTGTTTGAAGGAGCATAGGTATGGATAAGCGTTTTGAACAGGGCAGGGATTTTCTCAAATCGAACTGGCATCTGGTGACTGAGACGAAATCCGATCAG
>JAJFUL010000039.1 GCA_021372425.1 Spirochaetaceae bacterium | reverse complement strand
CTGATATCCACCAAGCTCTACTGGGGCCTGTACGACAGCCCGAACGAGAAGGACACCCTGAACCGGAAATACTTGATGGAAGCCATTGACGGGAGCCTGGAGAGGCTCGGCATGGATCACGTCGATTTCGTCTATTGCCACCGCCCCGATTCCGAGACGCCCATCGAGGAGACTGTCTGGGCGATGAACGACATCATCGCCTCGGGCAAAGCCTTCTACTGGGGCACGAGCGAATGGTCGGCCGAGCAGATACGCGAAGCCTGGGAAATCGCCGACAGACGGAACCTGCGCAAGCCGCAGATGGAGCAGTCGCAGTACAATATGCTCTGCAGAAACAAGGTCGAAAAAGACTTCGCGCGGCTTTACGACGGCATTGGGCTCGGCCTCACCACATTCAGCCCCCTGGCCTCGGGCCTCCTTTCGGGCAAATATCGCAGTGGCGTCCCGGAGGGATCGCGCTTTGGCCTTCCCGGCTACGAATGGCTCAAGGATCGCTGGCTCCACGATGAAATACCGAGCCATATCGCCAAGCTCGAGCCGATAGCGCGGACTCTCGGCTGCACGATGAGCCAGCTCGGCATCGCGTGGGTCGCGCACAACCCGCGCGTGAGCTCCGTCATCACCGGCGCTTCCAGGCTCAAGCAGCTCGAGGAGAACCTCGGCGCCCTCGACGTCATGCCCAACCTGACGGCCCCGGTCCTCGCCAAGATTGACGAGGCCCTGCAGCCCATCATAGAGAACTGAAACGGGACGCCTTGTCTCGCGGCTTTGCATCAATCTCCCGGCAGCTCGATGCGGATTTCCGCAGGCTTTACCTTGAGCACGGATTCGCTGAATCCCGCCGCAAAGCGGGCGAGCCCCTCGCGGACGCCCGCACGGACCGCCTTATCGGAGAGGGATGCCCTGGCCTTCGACATCATGTCCGCCGAAAGCTCATCCTCCATCTTCCCGGCCTCGTCTTTCAGCCTAAAAAGTGCATTGGTGACCAGGTTGTCACCCTTCGTCTTTATTTCGATTGTCTCGGTTCTGACTGCGGGCGGCAGGCAGTCCGGTGCGGGCGCTTTGATGAGGAGCAGCCCTGACCTCTTGTCATAGCCAACCGACCAGTTCTTCATGTCCGCGACATCGAAATAATAGGAAACATCGGCCCAGGCCGAGAGTTCGATCGAGGCGCGCACCTGCACGATGGCCAGCAATTTTCTGGTGAACTGTCGCGATGCTTCGAAATGCTGCAGCGACGACAGCACGACAAGCTTCGGCTCAGGGCTCAAGTCCTGCACATACAGTGCCCAACGTTCGGAGACGCTCGGCTCGCGATTCGAGGACCTGTCCGCAATGAAAAAACCTGTGGCCGCAACAGCGGCCAGAATCAGCACAAAGCCCGAAACCTGTAAACCTTTGCCTTTTGATACCGTTTTTTTATCATTTGTTTTCATGCTCCTGATTCAATATGCCGCAGTCCTTGTTCCAGCCAGAGACTACGGCCCTGGTCTCCTGGGCCATAACCGTGAAAATCGCTTTGTCCCTCGAGCCAGCATTTTCCAGCAGAGCCTTGTCGGCAATCTGGACAAGCGCTTCCTGCGCATTCCTCAGCCTTGCGGTAAATTCCGGATCCGTTTCAAGCCTTGTTTCAGGATGCCCGGCTTCGATCCAGGACCTGTGTTTTTCCCAATAGGCACGGGACTTTTCCGAGCCTTCGGCATAGTCGTAGTCATTCCAGAGCGGCATGAATCGGCCATCGGCCAGAAGGAGGGGCTTGTACAGGGAGACACAAGGATAAGGCGTCCCCGTGAACCAGATGATGGCAGATTCGGGATTCCGGTATTCCACGGCGAAGGAAGCTGTCGTCGCCGTCGCCGGCCAGCCGCCTGCGTGGATGCAGAGATTTTCCATGTGTGCGCGCCTTCCGCCCTGCCCGTCTTCCGGCCCGTGCGAACGCAGGATGTCGAGGAAATCCGCTATGGAAGCACTGTCGAATTTATCCAGGAGGCTGAGCGACAGAGCGCGCCTCTGCTCGCCTTTCGTAAAATGAAGGTAGAATCTCGATTCGAAATGCGCCTTGAAAGAGCCTTTGCCGCCTGAGGCTTCGAATTCGACCCGAGTCTGCGCGTCGAGACCTTCCCAATCGTCTTCAATGCAATAGGCATTGGAAATCGCGCCGCGCCGCTCAAGCCGCCGCCATGCCCAGCGGTGCCCGGCTGTCTCCAGCAGGTAAGCTTCGGAAAAATCCGAAATGAGAAAGCTGTTGTTGTAGATGAGCGAGCCTTTGTAGGCGCCGTTGCCGCCCTGCTCGTATTTTTCGACGAAAGAGCAGATAAAATCGACCGCTGCCTTCGCACTGGCGCTCGATGCGAGGGCAGCCCTCAGGATGTCCATGCCGAGAATGCCATCCTTGCGGGGGCGGCTGCGCGAAAAGACCGCTTCATTCCCAATGGCGACGCCTCTTTCGTTGATGCCCATCTCGCCGCCCCAGATCCACGAGGGCTTGGACATAGCGAAGGACAGACCTGCGTCTTCCACGGGAAGCAGGCGCCCGCCAATGCTGGATTCGCGAGATGCTTCGCGTCGGGGAACGATGCACAGCGCCTGTGGTTCCTGGGGATTCCGGTCCGAGTTCTTTCCAAAGAATGAATCCGCGAAGCCGGGCGAAGCAGGCGTCCTGTCGCAAGAGCAATACAGGGTATCGCACATGTTCCCTCCACTTAAGGCAAAGAGTATTCTCTGCCACCCAAGAATGCAAGCATGAATCGCCAGAGGAGCGCGCAAGGTCAGACTGCCAGGCCTGCGCTGTTGGACCCAGGGCGCCCAGTTTCTTCATTGACCAGAAATAACATTGGCCGTATTCTAGACAACATGCTTTTCCGCCTACGCTGTCACTACCGACGGGATTCTGTCGCACAGACCCTGCTGTTCTTTCTCGTTGCCTTTTTCCTGGTCGCGGGATCCGCTTCAACGCTGCTGGCGCAGGAAAATACCGAGCCATTTGCCGGCACCCTGCTTGCTTCGGAGCTGGACCAATCGCCCGCCGCCGACAATAAGGCAGGCAGCCCGGGCGCGGCGGCCCCTCCAGGAGACATGGTCAAGGCCTACCGCCAGCTTCGCGACGCCGTCTACAACAATGCGCCACCCAATGATGTCAGCGCGATGGCCGCCAGCCTCCTGAAAACGATCCAAGCCTCCCGGGGAGACAACGCCGGCGCTGTCGTTGCTGCCAGCTCAGTGGAGATAGCCATCTTCCTGTCCAAAGTCGAATACTTTGCCGGACGCTCCTGGCAGGAACACGGCGACAACAAGAAGGCAATCGCATATTTCGAAGCAGCGCTCAAGCATGCAGACGAAGCCCAGAATATCGCCCAGAGCGCGGAATCGCTTTTCGCCCATACGCGGGCACTGTCGCAGCTGGTATTGCTCAAGGGAATGCCCTATCTGATCGCAAACGGGCCGAAAATATCGCCCAACGCGAAGAAAATCCTCACCATGGAGCCTGGCCATCCCGGCGCCCAGATAATCCTGGCCTCTTCCAAAGCCTACACACCCCCCGCATTTGGAGGCGCCCCTAAAGAAGCCATCAGTCAGATGCAGGAGCTCCTCAAGTCCCATCAGGGCGGCTTCGAAAAGGACACACTCTTCGACATCCGTACCTGTCTCGGCACTGCCTATTCCAAACTCGACGACAAGAAATCCGCCTCGTTCTGGTTCAGGAAGGCGCTGGAGCTGTACCCGCGGAACGATTACGCCAAAAAAGAACTGGAGAAACTGAACAAATGAGCATCAATGCCTTTTTCAGCGTGTTTTCTGCAGTCTGCCTCGCGGCCAGCGCCTACGTCCTTCTGCTGACGCTCTGCAACAACGGGTGGCTTTTCTACACAGCGCGCCAGAAGTGCGCAACAAAAGGCCCGCGGGTTTCCGTGCTCGTCCCCGCCAGGAACGAGGAAGAACGGATCCGCCCCTGTCTGGAATCGCTCCTCCGCCAGGATTACGACAACTATTCGATCCTTGTCTATGACGACGACTCCACCGACGCGACCGGCCAGATTCTCGACGAATACGCCGCGCGGAATCCCGGCAGGCTGCGCGTCATCCACGGCCGAGGCCTCCCCGAAGGCTGGTACGGCAAGCCCAATGCCATGCAATGCCTGTCCGCCCAGAGCGACGGGGAGTACCTGCTCTTCACGGACGCCGATACCGTCCACGGACCCGATAGCATCGGGAGGCTCGTCGCAGCCGCCCGGCGCTACGATGCGGACCTCGTCTCGGGCTATGTCCGCCATACCGTCGGCAGCTTCGGCGAAACGGCCATCGTGCCCTCGTTGTACATACTGACGATGATCGTCATGCCGCTCTGGATGATCCACCGGACGAAATCCCCGGCCATCTCCCACGCGATCGGTCAGCTCATGTTTTTCAGAGCATCGAAGTACAGGGAGATAGGGGGCTATTCCTGCGTCAGGCTCCAGGTTTCGGAAGATGTGCAAATCGCCCGCCAGATGAAGGTGCGTGGCGGCAAGGTCGTCTTCATCGATGCAAAGGGCTCAGTCACCTGCAGGATGTACGTAGGTTACAAAAGCGCAATGAAAGGCATTTCCAAAAACATCTTCGATTACTTCGGAAAGAATACCTTGCTCCTCACGCTCGCGACCATCGCGGCAGCCTTGTTCCTCTTTGCCCCGCTTGTCGGCATGGTCATTCCGGCAGCTGTCATGATCCCTGCGCAGAGGCTGTTCCTCGCTTCCTATCTTGCAATGCTTCTCGCCTGGTCGGCTGTCGCGGTACAGCGCAGCTTCCCCTGGTACCTGCCTTTCATATTCCCGCTCGTTTTCATCAATGTCCTGTCCGGCGCGTGGTACGCCTGCAGGTTGTTCCGCACAGGAAATTCGATAGAATGGAAAGGCCGGATGGTCAAATAAGCCCACCGGCGAGAGGGTGCAGCAAATAGATGGCGTATAAAATCGGCTCTCCACTGATCAACAGGAACAAACTCTTCCTGGCTGCCTCTAAAATCCTGATCTGGTTCGCCGCGCCATTTCTCGCATTCGTGATGAAGCTGCTCTATCATTACAAAGTGAAAGGAAGGCCTAACCTGAAGCTGGCCGGTATCATGCCCTCCGCGGCCAGTCACTGGAAAACAAAACCCTGCATCCTTGTCAGCAACCATGTCCTCCCCCTCGATCCCGTCCTGCAAGGACTGGCCCTATTCCCCCGTACGACTTACTTCACGCTGCTCGAGGACACAGTGCTCACGCCTGGCCTCGGAACCCTCGTGCAGCTGCTCGGCGGCGTTCCCATACCGCGCAGCCCAAAATATCTTCCCAAGATGGATGAGGCTGTCACCCAAGTCGTCCAGGGGCCCGGGCTCATCCATTTCTATCCCGAAGGGGAATGTTTCCTCCTCAACCAGGAAATCAAGGATTTCAGGGCCGGAGCCTTCTACTATGCCATAAGGAACCAGGTCCCGATCGTGCCCATCGCCACTGTGCTGAACCGGCGTTCCAACGCTCCGCCCATCCCCGCGTTGCCCACCCCTCCCCCACGCCGGAGCGACATCGTCACGGTGCGCATCCGCATCGTCATCATGCCGCCCATCCAGCCCCCAGCCGCCAGTGGCTCCAAAATCACCGATCTCCACCATGCCCTGGAATTCGCCCAGGCCGTCCACGATTCCATGCAAGCCGTCATCGATGCGGAAGGCGGCGACCGGAGCCTCTATCAGGGCCCCATGCCCCGCATAAAAGGCGTCAACGACAAGTCGCGGTGACATCCCGACAAAAGGCAAAAAAAAGGCTTCCCGGAATTCCGGGAAGCCTTTGCATTTATAATTATATTCTGTGACGCGGCTTGCCACTGCCAGTTTGCCACTGTTGCGCCGGCCACGCCAAAGCGCCGCCGCGGCGTTATTACAGGAACAGCTTCACGCTCAACTCCATTATATTCCTCAGCGACGCGCTGGGCGTCACCCAGGTACTGGCATTCTTGGGCGTGTAATAGGTGTCATCGTACCATGTGTAGGATAAGCCATAGCCCGCGCCGATTTCGAGCGGAACCTTTACGCCAAACAGCTC
This sequence comes from Spirochaetaceae bacterium, assembly GCA_021372425.1. Classification (GTDB taxonomy): domain Bacteria; phylum Spirochaetota; class Spirochaetia; order Treponematales; family Rectinemataceae; genus JAFIHQ01. The sequence goes on along the minus strand of JAJFUL010000039.1, from coordinate 1,714 downwards.
GGGGGCATTGGCCGGGCGCCAATATACATTGAACTTGAGGATGTGGTTGTAATCGTAGAGCCCGTCATGGAGAAAATCCTTGTCCATATAGAGAAGAGCATATGTGTACTGTAGCCACTTAGTTATGTCGCCGAATATTACCGAGTCCCCGACATCATATTCCGGGTTGTCCCCGTGCCGCACAAAGGAATATTTTGCCGACACGCGCCATTCAGGCGCCGGCATCGCCTCGAACTTGACGAGGAACTCGTCAGAGTTGGGCGGCAGGTAATAGCCCAGGTTTTCCCCGTCCTGCGTATAGGAAGTGTCGACCCGCAGCCGGTAGTCGGGATACCAGGTCGGATAGTGCGCGTAGACAAAAGGCTCGATCTTCGTGTACTGCAAGGTCAGCGTTGAGAAAGGCAGGCCCGGGAGCGGGATCTTGGCCCCGCCCTGCAGCGCAAACATGTTCCGCGCCTTGGTAAAAAGCTCGGACAGGTTCGTAATCTCCATCTCGTCGGCATAGAAAGATCCGTATAACTTGCCTATGTTGGGCACTTGCACGCTGCCGTCGACCTGGACTGCGAGATTGTCAACGTCCGCAAGCTGGTTCTGGTACATGACCGCAAAGAGCAGCGGCGACATGTAGCCCAGCTCGAAACGCTTGGCTCCAACCAGCGTGCTGGTCGCCGAAACCGTGAGCCAGTCGGTGGGAAACAACTCGAGGCGCTGGAGCCCGAGCATCTTCTGCCAGGAAATGGCGTCATACTCAAGGTCGCCATCCCCATCGACATCGCTCATGTGGGTGCTCTTTTCATCACCCATTTTCTGCCAATTCGTCAGCGAGCCGACCAGCCCCGAAATGGCGAAGTATTCCGAAGGCCTGAACTGTGTCTCGAAGCCGACGAAAGGCCGCGCGGTGCCGGAAAGCGCCAGGGAACCAGAGCCTATGCCCCAGTCCCGCCTGAACCGCGACAACCGCACGAGCACAGAGCCCGAATCCGTTGCAGCAGCGATATCCTCCCGGATGTCGTAGCTGAACATCGGATAAACAATGTCTTTTCCATTATCGTATTTATCCATGTAAGGATCGCTGGTCCAGCGGCTGGAACTAAAATCGATGTGTCCTGTATCGCAATCCTTCGAGAATTCATACGGCAAGTACAGGCCTTCCTCTATCTTGTCATAGGTGAACCCCGCCTCGCCCTTTATGGAAAGCCAGGAAGTCGGGGCGCCGGCGATATAGGGCGTGACCCGCGACGTCAGCTGCCAGAGGTCTTTCGCCGCCGCCGTTCCGGTACCGGCCGCCGCCTCTGCCAAGCCGACAGGATCGGCCCTGACATCCGCCTCAACCCTGCCGCCCACTGCAGCCATGCCATCCTTCGCCGTCCAGACCGGCTCGCCGTCATAGGGGGTGGCGAACTCCCGCACAAATGCCGCTATCATCTCCCGCTCGGCCGGACTGAATGCGTCCATGTGCGCCTGGATGATCGCGAGCATGTCGGCGACCTGGGCGCGTGTATAAGGCTTGACCGACGAGAGCTTCGTCAGGATGCCGCGCAGCTCCGCGGTCTCGATGATGCGGTATACTGGATGTATCAACTCCACCGCGAGCTGTTTTTGCGCGAAAGCGGCCGGGCAGGTCAGTGCCATCATGACCAGAAAGCATGCCAGCCCGATAACAATTTTTTTGCTCAAATGTCTCCCCCTGCATCTACTCTATGAGTATAAAAGG
>JAJFUL010000254.1 GCA_021372425.1 Spirochaetaceae bacterium | reverse complement strand
CGAAAGGAATGCCCGTGGCCACATTCTGCTTTATGGTGGGAATCGCTGAAGACGCATCTGCAGGAAACAGAATAATGCCCTTCGCCCCAGCCGCGAGCAGATTATCGATATTGTTCAGCATGGTTTGGACATCGGAGCGCGAATCCTCAAACTGGAACGTGAAGTTTGCTTCGGGATGCTCGGCCGCCCACTGTTTGCAGCCGTCGATGACGCCCAGAAACCATGTGTATGCCGTAAGCTCCATGATGCTTACGCCGATTAGTGTCTTGCCACCCTTTGCTGGTGCCAGTGTCGCCTGAGACCACCCCGCCGTGGACGCGATGAGGAAAAGGACAAGCACCATTGCTCCAATCTTTTTCATAGCCTCCTCCATAATTCTTGACCGATTTTCCATATTTTGCCAACGTTGTCGGCAACGATTACTATCATCATATCGAAATTTCGATTTGTCAAGCTTTTTTTCAAAAATTTTATGGAATGGCAAAAAAGAAAGCCTTGAGGCAGGGCTCTTGACATTCGTCAACGTTGTCGACAACGCTAGGTATGATATAATTATCTCTATTGATCAGAAAAATGATGGAGTATCGAATCGTGACAAAACTTGAGGACATCGCGAAAGAGACGGGGTTTTCTATCAAGACAGTCTCGCGTGCCATACACAATCATCCCGACATAAAGCGCGAAACAAAAGAGATTATCATGGAAGTGGTCCGCAAGCGTGGCTTTACTCCAAACTGGGCGGCTCAGAGCCTCAGAAACCAGAAGACCAACACAATCGGATACATCATTCCGAATATCACGAACGGGTTCTTTGGGGAGATAGGCATTGCCATCGATACTTTCTTCCGCGCAAGGGGCTATTCGACGCTCATCTGTTTCACATCAGACTCGAGAAAGAATGAGATCGAGTCGATCCGTTCCCTCCTCGCAAAGAATATCGACGGCATTATCCTCGCGCCGATCGGCAATCAGGGCGAATATATCGACCAGATACCGAATCTCGATGATGTACCCCTTGTACTGATCGACAACCGCCTGAGCGGACCTGCGCGCAACTATGTACTTCAGGACAACGAAGGTAATTCTCGTCTCTTGACCACACACATTTTGAGCCATGGCCATACTCAAATCGGCTTCATCACAGGGCCTCTGGAGGAATCCTCCTCGCGCGAACGACTGAATGGTTTTCGGGATGCCCTCGAAGATGCGCGGCTTCCATTTGACGAGAGCCTCGTCCGCAGCGTCGACTGGGAAATCCACAGCGGGTATGAAGCGACCAAAGATCTTCTCGACCAAAAAGGCAGCTCGCGGCCGACTGCCATCATCTACGGAAATACCCAGCTCCTCCTTGGTGGCTACAAGGCGATTCGCGAAAAAGACCTTTCGATACCCGGCGACATCGCCGTGGCCTCATTTGAGCACCCAGACATCATCGACGCGCTTTCTCCATGCCCCACGACACTCGAAAAGGTTGAATCAAGGATCGGCGAGGCCGCCGCCGAAATGCTTCTTTCCATCATCGAGTCCAAAGAAAAGAGGCCGCCGCGCGAAGTGTATATTCCAAGTCAGCTCATCATAGGAGAATCCTGCGGCTGCTCGGGACGAAGCTGAGGTCTCGCTCTATCCTCTTTGTGATTTCCTCTGCCCAGGCATCAATCTTGTGCCAGTCCTGCATAACCCAAGGGATGTCTGTAGGGGTGCCCGAACCTGCGACATATTTTGCCGAGCTCGGCTTCAAACACAATACATGGATCGATGTGTGATACTGGGAACTGGTACTGTAAGGCCCAGCGTCAATCGTAGGTTTTCTCTATAACCGCCCGAGCAGATCGACCACAAGTTCCACAAGCCTCGCACAGTCCTGGGGGGTGGTATGGTATCCGTTGCCCTCGGTGTGCTGGCGTATGATGACGGTGCCGTAGGAAGCATCGCCGCCGGGTTCGACCTCATAACCCGGAGCGCGGAAGCCGATTGTCTTCCGCCATGTCGCACCCTGGCCGTGGGTGAGCACCACGGCGTAGAGGTAAGGGACAGCCCCATTGGGGCCCTTGTTGATGGCTACCTGCAGCTGTACTCCCGCCAGGTCCTCGGGTTTCCGGCGCGGTTCGAGCATAAGCCGGGCATTCTCGGGTATCCGCAGCCCCTGTTCATCGCGGTCGAGCCGCAGGTAGGGCGTGCAGACAATGTCCGGAGGCAGGGGGACGGAGCGGGCGGCCTGCAGGGCGCGCATGACCATTTCGAATTCTCTGGGAATCCACAGTCGTATCTTGAGAAAGTTGAGGGCAGGCCACAGTAGGATGAGGGCGTCCGTGGCGAGGAGCCCGGAGAGGGTGAGCGCGCTTCCGAATACGACGGCTAAAATGGCGAGGGCTACTGTAAAGGGGATGCCGAAACCGGGACGATACCAGAGCGGCAACTGCAGGTGTCTGGTCGAGTTGAAGGCATCGGCGATGCGGTCCAGTTCGGCGTCGGTGACGGGCTGCCAGTCCTCCTCGCCGATGTCCTTGGGCTTGTTGGTCCACGGCTTTGCGGATAGGAGAAAGAGCGGCAGCACGAGGAGCAACGTGCCGGCCACTGTTCCGGGACCGCGCCAGAAGACCTGCAGTAAAATACCGCCAAGGCCGCACGCTCCGAAGATGAGGAGGCGGGAAGATGTGCCAAGGCCTGGAATCCGATAGCGAATGACGGCTGTATTCATACCTGCTCCTTGCTTTTTTCGAGTCTGCATGGTTCGGCATGTGTATAACGCCAGTAGAGAGGGCATGCTCCCTGACAGGCTATGAAGCTGTCGCAGGTGCGGCAGGGGACGGGCGCGAAATGCTTCTCTTTATAGAACCGGGCTTTTTCCGAGAACCACAGTTCGCTGAAATTCTTTTCCAGAAGGTTGCCGATCGGTTCATCCCACGAAGAGCAGGGCAGGATTGAACCGTCGGGAGCGACGGAGAGTAGTCCGTCGGCCGCTGCGCAGCTCTTGTTACCGTGTCCGCGCGC
>JAJFUL010000231.1 GCA_021372425.1 Spirochaetaceae bacterium | reverse complement strand
CCCAAATGAGCAGCTTATCCCCCCGTTCAGATCTCAGTCCAAACCAGCATATCCCATTCTTGTCAGGGACAGGATGACCGTACGCTATGTTGCCAGATGGCTCGGTATAGGGATATGAAGAAATACGTATCTTCAGCTGATCCCAGAGCCCCTTCTGTCTCAATTCGCTGAACACGTCTACAACCGGCTTCAGTTCATCAAACACTGGGTGCATTAGATCGTTGTCAAACCATCGCAAGGGAGTGCCGCAATGTCCACTCGCCAGAGCAGACCAAAGCGTGTAGTGAATATAGCTTCGAACAGTGCGCGCTTGCATCCACCCTTTCTTCGTTTGATACCATTTTCCTCGGACGCGCTTGTCGCGCACCCTGATCTCGCGCCAGTATTCGGTAGCTCCAAACTCTGTTAACAAGAAGGGCCGAGGGGGAATTAATGGCTCTGTTGACCAAGCTTTGCGGGCAGTCTCCAGATTCCAGACCCACTCGACGGGTCGGCTCACAAAGTATCGCCATAGAGCGTAGTGCCGCGATTCCCCAAGGCGGGGCAGACCAAGGTCGAGGCGTGTAAACCGATCCGCAGAAGGAATGTCTTCAATCCAATCGGCAAATCTGGAATGATTGCTCCACATCCCACTCCCCGAAGACACCGGCCCAAGTCCGACGGGAAGATGAACAGTCGGGTAAGCGTCAAAACTCCAAATACCTACAGTCCTTGCATAGTCCGTTGTCTTCACCTGCCCGCCAGCAACTGCATATTGTGTTGTTGACAGCATTCCATGATCTTCTGGTGGTGAACTTTCTTGACTCTCTCTGGGATTGCCTCCATAAGGTTGCTGCCCTTTCCCTTTCATCCACGACATGGACCAAGCGCTGACTGGCCTGACACGAGGATCTTCTGCACGATAGCAATCCAAGGAGTTGAGCGCCCGCATTACTTCGACTAGCCACCTGTGAGTATGATCCTTCTTGTCTGTCCAATAATTCATGGACGTTCCAACCCCTTCGACTTCCGCGACAACTCCCCAGAACACAAGGCAGGGGTCCCATCCCCATCGCGCAACAATGTAGCGATAGAGATTGCGCTGCCAGCCCCAGAACCTAGAATTGCCGACATCAAGGAAGCTAGCAATCCTTGCCTGGGCCAGAAGTTCATTACCCTGTCTTTTTGCCTCAGCAGGAAGTGAGGCAAAACCGTTCCAAGTTCTTTCTTCCTCCCAATGTGATGTCTCGAACTCTGTCCCTTCCACTTTCTTTCTGCCCTCTGTTGCTGCTGTCTTCGCTTCTTCGCCGAATGGGATGTCCTTGTATTGTTCCCTCAGGGAGCGCCAATGCCGTTGTCCTATCCATTCGTGATCGAATGTCTTCAGGGCGGGATGGGGCCAGATGCATAGGCTGAAATAGATTCCATAGCTTCGGTGCATATCCAGAATACGATCCATCCATTGGGCGCGTCCCTGGTCGTAGTAACTCCACGGGTGGTATGATTCGTCCCTCAGCAGCACTGTATCGTACTGAAGCTTGCCTGCCCACGTGTGGTTCCATTCCTCGTGTGTCTGAAGGTTGACTTCCTTCAGCTTGCGGGCGACATTGATCTTTTGCATCTGCACCGCGTTGGAAGCATGAACCAGCATCGTTTCCCAAGGGGCAAACCAGAAACTGTTGAAGTTACATCCTGCCTTCTGCAGCTCTCCCAGATACTCCTCCCAATCCCTGCTGGTCCAAGCCATGGATGCACCGGAAAGAAAGACAGGCTCGGCTTTTCCATCGGCGCCATCGCGGTAGAAGTACATGCTGTTTTCAGTTTCCGTTGCCCTTCTGAGGGGCCTCATGCATGAATGTGCCCCATTGACTCCAGGTGCAGAGACATTAAACACCAAGGCGGATTTGGGCAGTTGGCTCTCAATGTCGCTGCTATGATGGTTCGCGTTCAAGCCAGTAATGGGGTCAAATTCAGCCGCAGGATTGGGATCTTCATCTAGTTCCTCATATCCCAGGTAGTGATAATAGACTGGACGACCATTGCGGATGAAGTGGTTATGCATTGGGACCTGAGAAAATGGGTGCTCCTTTGGAAATTGAATCAGGTCGTCCAGATGTAGCCGTTTTTCGTCATAGTTGCGCAGGTGGCAGTCCGCCGTATGCCAGGTGACGGCCCTGGCCGTCATGGTCCAACGTCCGGCCGCTGGCGGCGCAAAACGAACTCGCCAGTGCCATGGACCATTGGCAGCCTCTTTCATCACAAAGCCGGGTACGTTCAGGCTCTCCCTCTGCGGTTTTCCCTTGAAGTAATGAATTCGTGTGAAGGTGGCGTCTACTGCAATGCGTTCGCCGGCGGTGTCGGCATCATAGGCATCGAATATGTGGCCCGGCGACAAGCCGGTTGTCTCGCCGCCCTCTCGCTCGTGACAGAAGTAGTCGCGGTCGAGCACAATCTCAGCCTCGAATCTTTCATATTCACCCGGTGAAGCGCCATCTGCCGGGGACGATTGGCGGATTACAATCGGCATCTTGACGGCAACCTTCACGGCAGATACTCCGCCGGCTGGGCGGGGTTGGGCTGCCTGGCCAGCCGCCGGGGCTGGGGCGGTTTGACTGAGCGTTATCGAAAAGATATGCACTGCATTCTGAGAAGTAACCGGTGGGCTGAGCCAGTATGCGCCCGAGTTGATTGCCGCCGAATCGATCCCTAACTGTCCTTGCAGGAGGCTGATCAGCTTGGCGTGCAAGGCCGGCACAGTCG
>JAJFUL010000218.1 GCA_021372425.1 Spirochaetaceae bacterium | reverse complement strand
GAGGAGTTGACGCTGGATCTTTAGAGCAAGCCCTCTGGGCTCGAAAGGTAAAAGGAAACCTGATCCATCACTCGGATCATGGTAGCTAATATCTATCTATCCACTATAGCGAACGCCTTGGCGGAAACAATCAATGGTCTCTTTAAGACCGAGGTTATACGTCGTCGCGGACCCTGGCGGGGATTGGATGCTGTGGAGTACGCTACCCTCGAATGGGTCGACTGGTTCAACAACCGAAGGCTGCTTGAACCAGTCGGCAATATTCCACCAGCGGAGTTCGAAGAATCATATTGTACTGAGCAAGAAGTCTTGGCCTTAGGAGCCGGGCTCACCCAAACTGGACTCCGGTAAACCCGGTGTGGTTCAAAGTGCTATCCTGAATATGATACCAGCGTCTATGCCCAGGCCGGCTGATCACCTAATGGCAATGCCGCCAACAAAATGAAGACAACACGGATGCATACCCTCAAGGGTATATCCTTGACATATACCCGTTAGGGTATTATTATTCATATATACCCTAACGGGTATATATGCAGTCGTAATGTAATGAGTTGAGGAGGCATCCATGACATACCTCATCGCCACGCCCTCGCAGTTGGGTCTCGCCCTCAAGAGTGCCCGGAAGACACTCGGTCTGACTCAGACTGAGGCCGCCGCGCGTGTAGGCTTGCTCCCCAAGACAATATCCGCTCTCGAGAATCACGCCGAATCATGTTCGATCGAGAGCCTTCTCAGGCTCCTGTCTGTGCTTGGGCTCGAGCTCACCCTCACGTCAAAGGCTCGCTCTACGAGTACTCCCGACCAGAAAGGATGGTGAATGTGGCCCGCACTTCGAAGACATACTCCCTCTGCGTTTGGATGAATGAAATCAGGGTTGGAAGATGGAGCGTGAATGCCCAAGGGAGTCACGAGTTCAGCTATGAGGCATCCTGGCTTGAGGAGCCTGAAACCCGGCCCATTTCGCTCTCCCTCCCCCTTGCACCTTCGGACTTCACCTATTCGGGAAAAGTCGTGGAGGCATACTTCGACAACCTATTGCCGGACAGCACCGAGATACGACAGCGAATCCGGAGCAGATATGGCGCTGCGTCCTTGTCGGCCTTCGATCTTCTTGCGGAAGTCGGGCGCGACTGCGTGGGAGCTCTCCAGCTTTTGCCTGATGAGGAACCGCCTAAAGGGATATGGAGTATCGAGGGACGTGATGTCGATGAGACCCAGATTGAGACGATCCTCAAAGGAGTAACCTCGCTTGAGGCAGGCACGAAAATCGCGGATGAGTCCTTCCGCATTTCTATTGCCGGAGCCCAGGAAAAAACGGCACTCCTCTATCATGAAGGACGGTGGATGGTTCCTTTGGGATCGACGCCGACAACACACATCCTCAAGTTGCCCCTCGGGACAATCGGAGGCATGGGCATCGACATGAGCGGTTCCATCGAAAATGAATGGTTGTGCTCACGCATCGCCGAAGCGCTCGGCATAAGCACGGCGAAATGTGAGATCGGGAGATTCGGCGATACCAGCGTCCTCATCGTCGAACGCTTCGACCGTCGGCTCGCTCAGGATGGCTCCTGGATAATGCGTCTGCCACAGGAGGATTTCTGCCAAGTCACAGGGACGCCGCCTAGCGGCAAATACGAGTCCGATGGCGGCCCCGGCATACTCCCCATAATGCGGCTCCTTCTCGGATCGCGGGAGCCCTTTATCGATCGCGAGGCTTTTTTCAAGGCTCAGCTGCTCTTCTGGCTACTCGCGGCGCCCGACGGACACGCGAAGAACTTCAGTGTCTTCATCGAGCAAGGCGGCCGATTCCGCCTGACACCTCTTTACGACATCATTTCTGCCTATCCCGTCCTGGGACATGGAAAAGGCCGAATACCGCCGCAAAAGCTCAAGCTGGCGATGGCCTTTAGTGGAAAGAACCGGCATTACGAGTGGGACAAGATAGGGCTGCGGCATATTCGCGAAACGGCTAAAAACTGCGACTTTGCACAAGAGATAGACAAGATGGTAGCAGAGTTGGTCGCCCGAGTTCCGCTCGTGGTTTCAGACCTATCGGCAACACTGCCGGCAACTTTCCCTGACGCAATTGCAAGCCCCATATTCGAAGGCTTACTTGGCGCGGCTAAACGTTTGGAGGTCTGAAAGCCCTGAAGAACAGCATGCGGCAGCCTTAAGCCCCATTGGCAGGGGTTAGATTCCGCGTCAGGCGCGCGGGCACAAAAAAGGCCGCCCCTAAGGACGGCCTTGGAGCTCCCCCGCGGTGGCTCGAACACCGGACCCAGTGGTTAACAGCCACTTGCTCTGCCAACTGAGCTACAGGGGAATGCCTTCAACCAGTATTGCTGTTCGAAAGCAAAGAAAATCTACTGTCATGGGCCCCGTTTTGTCAAGATGATTTCGTCGCAAAATCATGAGTCCAGGCGCGAGATAAAGCCGAAGGCCGCATCAGCCCAGCCCTGGGGATCGACCCTGGCAGAACTAGTGTGTCTCGCCCCGGGGACGAGAAATATTTCGGTCTGGCCCGATCCTATGGTCTTCCGCTGATCGTACATCCTGAGGGACCAGACATAGGGGACGAACGTGTCTTCAAGGCCATGGACGAAGAGCACGGGGACGTCGCAAGACAGAATGTCCTTCTGGGGGTCGATGGACTTGATCCAGAATCCCTTGCTGACCCACGCTGCAAGCCCGACAAGCCAGAGGGCGGGAATCTGGACGATGCGCGGGATCCATCGCTTTTCGCGCATCAGGTAGTCGAGCTCCACGAATGAATTGGAGAAGGGGCAATCGGCGATGACAAAATCGATATTGCCTGAGCCGATCGCAGCATACTCGAGGACGGTGCCGGCACCCATTGACTCGCCGACAAGGCCCAGCCTCGATGCATTGGGGCGGCGGGAGCGGACAAAATCGACGACAGCGCCGACGTCGGCCTTTTCGTAGTGCCCAAAAGTCGGGTAATAGCGGCGCGGGGCCTTGGTAGCGCCATGGCCGGGCAGGTCCATCGCAATGACGGTCCATCCTCGGGCGCTGAAGTGTTTCATGTACTTGTACATTCCGAACCTTGTCCAGCTGATGCCATGGACGAAGATGGCAATGGGCGCAGTTTCAGGCGCAGCACGAGGTGTAGTGGCGGGCGCAACGCAGGCCGCAGTACCCCCGGCAGCCTGGGCTTCGAGGGCGACACAGGCAATCCTGTAGCCGTGCGGAGACTCGACTTCGAATTCCTGCCATGGTTTGTCCAGGTATGACTGGTCAAAGTCTCCGTTCTCCATTCCCCATTTTTTCGTATATTCGAGGTCCATGTTCTGCTTGCAGAATGTCTGCCTGTAGGCATAGACCGCAAGCATGGATACAAAAACGATATATGCTGCGACCAGGATAACCGCGACCATTTCAGAATCACCTTTCCTTTTCAGTTTTCTCATCGCCGAAATCGAGTTCGGGCGTGGCACCAGACGCACTTCCCTGTCCCGCTTGCGCTTTTTTGCGGGAAAGCATGGCGAGAAGACCCTTCCCTTTCTCTTCAGTCTGTTCATGAGGCTTTTCTGCTGCGGCAGGCTCCTGCTTGAGCGTTTCAGCAGGCTGCTTTAAAGGCTTGGAGGATTTTGCGGCAGGGGCAGGCCTTGACTTGACCTTCCTTGCGGCGCGGTCCGACAGAGGCAAAGGCAGAGTTTCATCTTCAGGCTTTGCAGTGCCGGAGGGCACAATTTCTTGCTGCAGCGTGGCCGCTCCCCCAGTTTCGGCCTTCATGTCCAGCTGCACATCCAGAACCTCGCGCGTCGCCAGCCTCAGGCCTTGCGCGCGCAGTCCGCGGACC
>JAJFUL010000217.1 GCA_021372425.1 Spirochaetaceae bacterium | reverse complement strand
GGTCTTTTGAAGCTTCGGAAGCGCTGGAAAGCCGAGATCATAAGAAAAAATCCCTCCCTCCAGGGCAAGACATTCTCGCTGCCTGTCGTCGTTCCCGGGCTGACCGCCGCGGTCTCCTACATAGCCGACATGTTCATCGAGCCTGGCGACACGGTCATTGTCCCGGACCTGCACTGGCCCAACTACCGGCTTATCGTGGAGGAGCGCAAGATGGCTGCCGGCCTTACCTTCCCGACCTTCAGGAATGGAGGTTACAATGTTGCGGCTCTGGAATCCCTGCTTCGTGAGGCGGGTGCGCGCCGCGGGAAAGCAATCTGCATACTGAACTTTCCCAACAATCCCACGGGGTATTCCCTGACGCTGAAGGAAGCCGATGCGCTGGTTTCAATGCTGGTTTCGGTGGCGAATGACGGCACCGACCTGCTCATCATTGCAGATGATGCATATTTTGGCCTGCAATATGAAGAAGACCTGCTCCGGGAATCGGTTTTCGCAAGGCTTGTCGATGCCCATCCCAATATTCTTGCAGTCAAGGCGGACGGGCCCACGAAGGAAGATTACGTCTGGAGTTTCCGGCTCGGCTTCGTCAGTTTTGGCGGGAAAGGCCTGGACGAGGAACAGCATGATGCCCTCGCGAAGAAACTGCTTGGCGTGATCCGCTCTTCCGTTTCGAGCTCGAATGGACCTACCCAGTATATCCTCCTCAAGGCGCTCGATTCGCCTGGATATGACGCGCAGAAGGCCCAGCACAGGGCGACGCTGGCAGCCCGCTATGCTGCCTTCAAGCGCCACCTCGCCTCCATCAAGTTGCCTGATGCGCTCCAGCCTCTGCCTTTCAACTCGGGGTATTTTATGAGTTTCGAATGCGTGGGCATCTCGGCTGAGATGCTTCGCATAGAACTGCTGGAAAAACAGGGCATTGGCTGTGTGTCCCTGCAGGACAAGTACCTGAGGGTGGCTTTCTCGAGTGTCGAGGAAAAGGATATTCCGGATCTCATAAACAGCATCGTTGCGACCGCAAAACGGCTCGCGCAATGACCTGTGCCCTGACCTGTTGAATCATACTAATACCTGCGTTAGTAAGGTGACATAGCCTAAGGGGGAACGGCCTATTTACAATCATTCTAGAGAGTCTATGTAATCTAGCCAACGCAGGTATTAGTAAGCCTCGACAGCAGGTCAGGGCAAAGTCTCAAGGCAGCCTGAGGTCGGCGATCACGATTCTGTGATCGGATACGGGGATGCCTTCCGGACCCGGCGGAGGCATCAGCACTTTCACGCTGCTGCTGTCCATCGATCGCGCGAGGACTTTCGAGACTATGATGTGGTCCAGGACGCTCTTGTTGCGGCTATTCGAGAATGTAGGCTCTTTCGGAAGAAAACGATAATTTGCATCGAGGAAATCGTTGTCCGGATTCTTGTCGTCTTTCAACGACAGGATACTCAGGGTGGATCCTTTTGAAGAGAAATCCCCGGCATTTGTCGTGTTGAAATCGCCAGCCAGCACGATGGCCGCCGCCGACAGGCCACTTCCATACCTGACTTCGAGCTGATCAGCCATCGCGGCCGCCTGGGCTTTGCGGGCGGCCTCGGAATTGGCATCGCTCATCGCCTTGAAATGGAAACCAAAGACATCCAGACGAGTCCCATCGATATCAATTGAGGCGAAAATTCCGGGACGCGGCCAGGGATCTTTTCCCTCGGGGGCGAGGACTTGCCCCGAGGTATGAATGGGATACCTAGAAAAGATGGCCAGGTCATCCTCGCCCTTCGGGTCGATTGAGCAGACATAGGGCATGGACCAATCGGCTTTAGCCAGGGCCACCGACAGGAGAGCGATGTCGCCGCCTTTTTTTGAATCGACCTGGACTTCCTCTAGGACGATGATGCCGATCCCGGCGTCCCTGATGGCTTCCGCAATGCTGTCATGGAAGGAGATGCGTGCGCCGGATTTGTCATTTGCTGCGCAGTCGCGCAGATTCCATGTGGCAATCCGGACAGTCTTGGCCGCCTTGGCTGTGGATGGGGACTCGACGGCCGGCAGGCTCTGTCGCGCCGGTTCCTCAGCCTGCAGCTTCACCGTCGAAGGTTTTCCCGCAAGGGGAATCGCTATGAGGAAAATGATGCTGGCAGTTGTCAGTATGCCCATGACGACGCCGGCGAGCCTTCCCAGCTTCCGCGATCCGGCGGCATCTTCACTATTCTTGATATTTTACCGTCCTATTGCAGTATGTACGATTTAAGGGGAGGGAAGCCGTTGAAATAGATCGACGAATAGCTCTGCGTGTAGGCGCCCGTCGTCAGTAGGTAAACCCTATCCCCGATGCGTGCAGTTTCCGGCATCATGTACTGGGTCTTTTCATAGAGTATATCCATCGAATCGCAGGTTGGTCCCGCCAGGATCACATCGACCGCGTTTCCTTCGCCCTCGAAATAAATCGGGTACTTGATCGCCTCATCCAGCGTCTCTATGAGGCCTCCGAATTTGCCTATGTCGAGGAAAACCCAGGGGTAGCGCTCGTGGACGGATTTCTTGGCGATGTTGATGATTTCGGAGACGATCACCCCCGCATCGCCAGCCATCGAGCGTCCCGGTTCGATGATTATCTCCTCCGGCCAATTGTTCTTGAATGAATTGTCCAGAAAGCGCTTGATATCGTCGGCGTATTGGGCGAGCGTGTCGGTGGGCTCGACATAATTAGCGGGGAATCCGCCTCCCATGTTGATCATCTTGAGATCGACCTTCAGGTCTTCCTTCGCCCAAGTGAAAATCATCGAGGCTGTCGTGAGACAGCTGGACCACTGACCGACGTCGCGCTGCTGGCTCCCCGGGTGGAAAGAGATCCCGTAGGGTACGAGGCCGAAGCGGATCGCTGTCTTTATGAGCTGTCGCACGAGGTCGGGGTGAGAGCCGAATTTCTTCGAAAGCGGCCAGTCCGCCCCAAGCCCCTCGGTGAGCAGTCTGAAAAACACTTTTGATCCCGGTGCTGCCCGCGAAATCTTGTCGAGGTCGGTGATCGAGTCAGTGGCGTAAAGCCTGACGCCTTTTTCGTAGAAGTAGGCGATATCCTTTTCTTTCTTGATCGTATTGCCGAAGCTCATCCTGTCGGGCGAAATGTCGAGTCGGAGCAGCTGATCCAGTTCGTAGCGAGTCGCCACGTCGAAATTGGAGCCGAGGTCTCGGAGCAGCGAGATAACGGCGTCATCGGGATTGGCCTTCACCGCATAAAAAATCTTTGCAAATGGAAGGTTCTTCCTGAGTTCATCGTAATTTTTCTTGATTATGTCGAGATCGATGATGAGGCAAGGCGTTTCCTTATCCTTGGCGAAAGCCTTGATGCGCTCGAAACGCTCGCGCGGCATGAAGTTTTCTAGCGGGAAATGGTACTGGTCTTTCATTGCCGTACCCCTTTGAGTAATTTAATAGCCCGTCCGGAATCCAAATTGCATAGTGGCGGGCGGTCCGTCCTGCCGGGGCCCGGCGACGTTTCCATATGCTACTCTAAGTCCTACTTGCCCAAAGGTCAAGCATGTAGTATAGACACTATATGACTGGATTCTTAATCAAGAAATCTTTCTTCGATGGCTGGGATAATCTCTTCAGTCTCATACTCTGCAATCTTGTGCACATAGTGCTGATGATACTCTTCATCCTTTTGCCGCTCTCGTATGGAGCAAGTCAGGCATTGTCGATAGTGCTCATCGGTGCCGGCCTCATCCTCATGTCGATATGGCAATCGGTCTGCACTTTCGCAATGACCGAAGTCAGCGACTACCGGTCGCCGGGATTCAAGTCGACGCTGTCCTACTTCAGCGTGGCATGGAAACCCGGACTTTGGATGGGGCTCATCGTCGTCGCCCTTGTCTATTCGCTGTTTGTCGGCATTCCTTTCTACTTTTCCCAGAAGAGTATAATCGGTATATTTGCGGGTGGATTGTTGTTCTGGTTTAGTCTGGCCGTGCTTCTCGCTTCCCAATATTACCTGGCTCTGGAGGCTCGACTTGGGGGCGGATTCAGGAAAAACATGAAAAAGGCCTTCATCATGACCTTCGACAACGCAGGCTTTTCTTTCGTGCTTCTCCTCTGCAATCTCCTGACTGCCGTGCTTTCGATCCTGGACTTCTTTCTTGCCCCTGGCTTTACAGGAATCGCCTTAAACTGTGCCGATGCTATCAAGCTGAGGCTGATGAAGTATGACTGGCTGGAGGCCAATCCGTCGGCAGACAGGAAGCATATTCCCTGGGACGAAATTCTCAAGGAAGAGAAGGAGCTGGTCGGCAAGCGGACACTGAAAGGTATGATATTCCCCTGGAAGGAAGAAAAATGAGAGAGACGAAACCGAGGGCGGGCAAGTCGCCTGATTCACCCTACCTGCTGTTTTCGAAGGAGAAGGCCGAGAAGGCTCTCGCCTCCATTGTCTATATCCAATTGTCCGGTGACGCCCTTGCAAGTCTCGCGTCGATGGGGCTGAACAAGGATATACCGATTCCGGTTCAGCTCCCGGGCCCGATTGCACGCTTCGATTCTTCGCTGGTCAGCGAGGAGAGTATCATCACCGGAATATTGCGCGTCCTGGCCTGGCAGCCTGAAAACAGGAACGCAGCCTATTACCGGGACCTTGTCAGGAAGCTCAGGCCCGATCTCCTGGCCGACCTCTCCGATGCAGCCATTTCCAAGGCGCAGGCCAAGGAGTGGCTGGTTGCGGAGGAGATACTGCTCGCCCTGGAAGGACTCTATCCAGAAAAGCCTGAGCCTCTGCTCGATCTCGCGCTCATGCATGAACAACACGCCCAGCTCTATACCGAGGAAGCAAAGGAGGAGCTGGCGGAACAGGAGGACGAATACGCTTTCCAGTGCTACAAGACACTGCTCGGATTCGAGCCGCCCTTCATCCCAGTCTACTACCATGCTGCATTCTTCTATATCCGCAAGCGCGAGTTCGACAAAGCCGTATCCCTCCTAAACAGCTTCGTCAAGTTGAGCGACGATGAAGAGAAGGTGGGCAAGGCGAAAGATATTCTGAAAAAGCTCCAGGAACTCGGTTACCTCGACACGACTTTCAAGGAAGCATACGACTTCATCCAGATAGGCAAAGCGGAAAAAGGGCTTGAAAAGGCTCTGGAATTTGTCGGCAAGTATCCCTCGATCTGGAACGGGTGGTTCCTCGTCGGATGGGCGAACCGCAAGCTGGAACGCTGGCAGGAAGGGAAAGACGCCTTTGCCAAGGCGATCAGCCTGGGATCTTCCGAGGCCGACACCTACAACGAGATAGCGATCTGCCAGAGCGAGCTTGGCGACCTGGCCGGAGCGGGTTCAAACCTGAAGAAAGCCCTGGCGCTCGATCCTGAAAATGTGAAGATAATCGCGAATCTCGGCGCACTTTCGTATCAGCAGGGCAGAAAGGATGAGGCAGCCGGTTTCTTCCGGACCGCACTCGTCATTGATCCTGACGATGAGCTTGCCAAGGATTGGCTTGCCAGGATCGAAAAAGAAGCATAGGGAGGCTGCAGGTGCAAGGCAAGGAGTTGCTGGCTGCGGTTCGTGAACCATTAAGGCGCGAATCCTGCCTCGACCCTGCTTCCTTTGGATCCCTCATCGATGCCGTGATGGAAACTCTTGCCAGCGAGGATCAGGGCATACGCCCGCCTTCCATATCGGGCATGCCGGGAGGAATCGTCCAAATCCATGCACCTCGCGTGATCATCCTGCCGGATATCCACGGCAGGATCGCATTTCTAAACGCATTGCTGGAAGCGGATGCCGCGCCACTGGGCTTTCCCCGGGGGAGCGTCGCCGACCTTGCGGCGGGCGGAACAGTCTGCATCATCTGCCTTGGCGACATCCTGCACACCGAAGGCCCCGAAGCTGCCGAGCGCTGGATGCTCGCCGAGCTCTACAGGAACCGGGAAGACCCTGTCGGCGGCATCCTGAGTCCTCCAATGAACGAGGAGATGCAGCTTTCCCTTGCTGCCCTCGAGGCCGTAATGCGGCTGAAAATCCTCATTCCCGACAAATTCCACTGTCTCAAGGGCAATCACGACAATACAGGCAACAACGACGACCATGGCGATTCCCCTTTCTTCAAGTACGCGCATGAAGGGGAGATGACGGCTGAATGGCTGTACATTAGGTATGGTGAAAGAATCATGCAGAGGCTCAGGGACTATGAGCTGCTTCTGCCCCTCGTTGCCGTCGGAAGAGCCTTTTGTGCAAGCCACGCCGAACCGGCCATCGCCCTTGACCGTGAGGATATCCTCGAGTACCGGAGCCACCGCCGCGTCGTAGAGTCGCTTATCTGGACCGGAAATGGGGAAGCGCAGGAAAAAGCTGCGGCGCGTACGATGGCAAACTTGCTGGGCAGGGAGCCGGGAGATGATGGAGGCGCGCGCTGGTTCTCGGGACATCGCCCGATTGCCGGAGCTTGGGCAGCGCGCGCCGGAGGCCTCGTCATCCAGATTCACAATCCCGGGGAAATGCAATTTGCCTGGATTGACAATTCGAAGGCGACACTCCCCGCGGTTTCCATTTTTCAGCTTAAGGACGATGGAGGGGGCAGCCCTGCCTTGAATGCCGCGGGCTTGACCATGAAGGGCTGAGGCACTAGTATTTTTAGCCATGTCATCGAAAAAGAGAAAAAAAGGGCATCGCTCAGGCACTGGGGGCCTGATGCTTGTCATATGTTTCATCATCTTGCTTGTCGTATTTATCGTTGAATATCCGAATATCAAGTCCGCCTTAGAAAAGACGAAATTTCTCGA
>JAJFUL010000214.1 GCA_021372425.1 Spirochaetaceae bacterium | reverse complement strand
GTCGTCGCCGTCCTGGTCGCTTTCGCCTAGCCTGCCTCCTATCCCGGAGCATAGAAAAGGCCCGCCTCGCGGCAAATGTCGCAAGGCGGGCCTGCCTCCTGAAAGCGCCTTTTCTGAGACGCAAAGTCAATTTATCGGCGCAATCCTGGAAAACTTAAGGTTTGACGACGATATTGACGAGCTTGTCGCGCACGACGATGATCTTTGCCACCTGTTTCCCCGCAATCCACTCGCCAATCTTTGGAAGTCCGAGCGCCGTCTGCCTGAGCTTCGCCTCGTCGGTTCCTGCGGCAACGGTAAAGCGTTCCCGTATCTTTCCGTTCACCTGGACGACTATTTCCTTTTCGTCATCCAGCGTCAGGCTCTCTTCGTAAACTGGCCATTTGCTTTTCGAAATGCTTTCCTTGTGGCCAAGCCTCTCCCAAAATTCCTCGCAGACATGTGGCGCATAGGGCGAGAGAATCTGGACGAATGGCTCCCAAAGCGGAACCGGCAAGGTCTTCAGCTTGGCCAGTTCGCCCAGGTAAATCATCATCTGTGAAATAGCCGTATTGAAGTTGAGCGTGTCCGTATCGTGCGTTACTTTCTTGATCGTCTTGTGCAGAAGCTTCACGAGTTCGAGCGGTGGCTCATCCTGGACGAGTGGTTTTTCCGACACCAGCCAGGCGCGTTCGAGGAAGCGGCTGACACCGACAAGTCCGGCCGTGGACCAGGGTTTTGACACTTCCAGGGGTCCCATGAACATTTCATAGACGCGCATGGAATCAGCGCCGTATTCGGCGACAATATCATCAGGGTTGACCACATTGCCGCGGCTCTTGGACATCTTTTGGTTGTCCTCGCCGCCAAGAACCATGCCCTGATTGATCAGCCTTGCGAAGGGCTCTTTGGTGTTCACCAGGCCGAGGTCATAGAGGGCCTTGTGCCAGAACCTCGAGTACAGCAGGTGGAGCACCGCATGTTCGGCCCCGCCGACATAGAGGTTGACCGGCATCCAGTAATCGATCTTGGATCGATCCGCAAATGCCTCGCTGTTGTGCGGGTCGAGGTAGCGCAGGTAGTACCAGCAGGAGCCAGCCCATTGGGGCATGGTGTTGGTCTCGCGCTTCGCCGGGCCGCCGCAGTGCGGGCAGGTGGTGTTGACCCATTCGGGGATGTTCGCAAGCGGCGACTCGCCTGTGCCCGAAGGCGCATAGCTCTTTACCTCAGGCAGAAGCAGGGGCAAGCTTTCTTCAGGGAGAGGCACAATGCCACATTTTTTGCAATGCACGAGGGGAATCGGCTCGCCCCAATAGCGCTGCCTGCTGAAAAGCCAGTCCCGCAGCTTGTAATTGGTGGCCTTCTTGCCGATGCCTTCGCGCTCGAGCCAGGCGGTGATCTTTTCCTGGGCTTCCACAGTCGGCAGACCTGAGAAGTTGCCCGAATTGACGGAAATGCCGTCCGCGGCGAGGCAATACTCAGGCTCGCGGTCGAATGGACCCTGTGCACCCTTTTCTGCGACGACCTGCACGATCGGCAGGCCAAATTTCTTGGCGAAATCCCAGTCGCGCTCATCGTGCGCAGGGACTGCCATGATTGCGCCGGTTCCATACGAAATCAGGACGTAATCGGATATCCAGATTGGAATCCTGCTGCCATTGACCGGGTTGATGGCGTAGCAGCCGGTAAAAACGCCCGTTTTCTCTTTGGCCAGGTCGGTCCGCTCAAGGTCGCTCTTTCGCGCGGCCTCTTCGATGTAGTCCTTGACCTTTTTCTTTTGTTCCGAGGTCGTGATGACCTGGACCAGCGGATGTTCGGGAGCAAGCACCATATAGGTCGCGCCGAAGAGCGTGTCGGGCCGCGTCGTGTATACTTCCAGTGTCTGCTCATGGCCATCGATGTGGAATATGACCGAGGCGCCCTCTGATTTGCCGATCCAGTTGCGCTGCATGAGCTTGACCGGTTCGGGCCAATCGAGTTCATCGAGGCCATCGAGAAGTTGGTCCGCATAATCGGTAATTTTGAGCACCCATTGGCGGATGCGCTTGCGCGTCACTTTCGTATGGCAGCGGTCGCAGAGGCCGTCTTTTACTTCCTCGTTGGCGAGACCCGTCTTGCAGGACGGACACCAGTTGATAGGCATCTCGGCCTCGTAGGCGAGCCCTCTCTTGAAGAGCTGAAGAAATATCCATTGTGTCCACTTATAGTAATCCGGCGTGCAGGTCGATATTTCCCTGCTCCAGTCGTAGGAAAAGCCGAGGGATTTTATCTGCTGGCGAAAGCGGTTGATATTGGCCTTGGTCGTCACTTCGGGATGGGTTCCCGTCTGGATGGCATAGTTTTCCGCGGGCAAGCCGAATGCATCGAAACCCATCGGGTGGAGCACGTTATATCCCTGCATGCGAAGGTAGCGGCAATAGATGTCGGTGGCCGTATATCCCTCGGGATGCCCAACATGCAGGCCAGCGCCCGATGGATAGGGGAACATGTCGAGGACATAGCGCCGCTTTTCTTTCGGGAACGAGGGGTCCTCCGTCGCCTTAAAAGTCTGGTCTTCCTCCCATCGTTTCTGCCATTTCTTTTCGATGCTTTCAAAAGGATACTTTGCCATATTCAAGCTCCACAATTATCAAAGAAGCCGCCAGTACGTCACCGCGCTAATGGTTTGGATGATAGTACCAGCAAATAAAGGCCATCTGCAAGCAGTTCCGAATCGAATGGCGGGGAAATTGCGATGCTGCGCCGATCGACGTATAATGCAGACCATGAAATCAAAGCAAGCCAACTCGACAGCAAGGGCGCCCAAGGCGATCGGCCCTTATTCGCAGTCCATCACCTGCAGCGCGCAGAAGACAATCTATGTTTCCGGCCAGCTTCCCCTCGACCCCGAGACCGGAGTGATGCCCAAAGACATCGTGGGCCAGACTGAGCGGTGCATCCTGAATATCAAGGCCATCCTGGATGATGCGGGCGCGTCGCTTGCAAATGTCATCAAGACGACGGTGTATCTCCAGGACATGAATGACTTCGCCGCGGTGAACGAGGTTTATGGCAAATACTTCACCGAGCCCTGCCCTGCACGCGCCGCAGTCGAAGTTGCGCGCCTGCCAAAGGCTGCCCGTATCGAAATCGAGGCAATCGCCGTGCTCGAAGCGGATGGTGACTCGCCCGAAACGCCCGTCTATGACTTCGAGACTGCCCCTGACCGGAGCAGCTGCGGCTCCATCAAATGGGAGCAAATGAAAGGCTGGAAGCCCGATGTAGCTGCCGGCGTGGTCCCCTTCTCCATTGCAGACATGGAATTCAAAAACCCGCCCGAGCTGATCGATGGTCTCAAGGAATTTCTCGATACAGCGGTCCTCGGTTACACCCAGCCGACCGCGAGCTACCTGAAAGCCGTCTGCGGCTGGATGGAGCGCCGCCACGGCTGGAAGATTCAGCCTGAATGGATATGCGGCGC
>JAJFUL010000209.1 GCA_021372425.1 Spirochaetaceae bacterium | reverse complement strand
GATGAGTGCACCTTTGCCAGACTGTGCCCAAACGCCCGACAAGGCAATCGACGCAATCAAGACAAACAGCAAAGCCTTTTTCATCATATCCCTCCTCTTGCTTGGAAATACCTGCAGCAGGCTTTTGCCTGCCCAGATAGTTTGCCCTCGCTTGCCGAAACCAGGAATGGCGATAATTGATGATACATGCCCAAAAGTGATATTATCATCAATGTCAATGCCTTGAAAGGAATAAAAAAATTACTCCGGGAAGGTGTTATGCGTTTCGAAGATATCGTTTTCGTATATCACTTAAGTGATCCTGGTCAGATTGCCTGGCACGGTAGGGACCATTTCCACGGCGCCGGTCTGTTCGAAATGCATTACTTCGTTTCGGGCGAAGGGAATTTCCGGAACGCTGCGGCGCGATACCGCATCGAACCAGGCACTCTCTATTTCAGCGCCCCAAACATGCGGCACCAGATCCTTGCGACCGAGCCGAAGAAACCAATAACCTATTATGCGCTCCTGATCGATGTCACCGAGGATAGGGAAGTGGCAGCGCTTCTGGAAGACCTCCTCGGCCGGGGCGAGGGCAGGAATATCGGGACTGGCTACCGGTTTTTCTTCGCGGACATACTCCAGAAACACCTATCCAAGGACACATCGCTGGAGCTTTCTGCCCAGTACTCCCTCATGTCTTTCCTTTACCAGCTCGCGTCGGGCTCGAACCCGCGGAGGGTGGTCTCCGACAACATCCATATTGAGAAAGCGATCGCCATCATGCAGACAAAAATCGAAGGCAACCTCGACCTCATGGATCTTTGCAGGAAACTCGGCATATCGCGGGAGCATTTCATCCGGCTTTTTTCGGCCTACATGCAGATGTCGCCCATGCGTTACTACATGCGTCTGAAGATGGAAGCGGCTTGCGCAATGCTTTCCAGCACTACGCTCCATATCGGGGAAATAGCCGACAAGCTCGGTTTCGAAAACCAGTTTTCGTTCAGCAGGACATTCAAGGGAATGACTGGACTTTCCCCCCGCAATTACAGGGACAAATTCCTGCAAAAAGTGGATTTCGTCGTCGAAAAGGGGAAAGACGACGACATCTAGGCCGGGCGGCGCTACAGATTCAAAATAGAGCGGTTGATCAGATTTTCAAGATGCTCTTGCTTGCCCGAAGTACGCCCCTCGTCGCCATAGCCGGTGGCCAGCGCGGCCAGCTCCGCCAGACTCATCTCGCCGCGCTCGAACCGCGCGCCTGCACCTGAATCGAAGGACGAATAGCGTTTCGCGACAAAAGCCGAAAGCCTGCCGTCGTCGATGATGCGCTGAGCCGCGACAAGTCCTGCTGCAAAGGCATCCATGCCGCCGATGTGGGCCTCGAACAGATCAGCCTGATCCACGGAATTGCGCCTGATCTTCGCATCGAAATTGAGGCCGCCCGTCACAAAGCCGCCAGCCTTGAGGATGGCGAGCATCGCGAGCGTCGTTTCGTGGAAATCCCTGGGGAACTGGTCCGTGTCCCAGCCATTCCTCGGATCGCCGCGATTCGCATCGACCGAGCCAAATAGACCCAATGAAGCGGCGGTTTCGAGCTCGTGCTGGAAATCATGGCCGGCAAGCTCGGCATGGTTCGCCTCGATATTCACGCGGAAATCCCTGTCGAGCCCATGCGCGCGCAGGAAACCTGCCACCGTCTCGACATCGAAATCATACTGGTGCTTGGTAGGTTCCATGGGCTTTGGCTCTATATAGAACATGCCCTTGAAACCTCGGGAGCGTCCGTAATCGCGCGCCATAGCGAGAAATCGGGCCATATGCTCCTTCTCGCGCCCGAGGTCCGTGTTGAGGAGACTCATATAGCCTTCGCGGCCTCCCCAGAAGACATAGCCCTGCGCGTCCAGCGCTATGGCCGCATCGATCGCAGCCTTGACCTGGCTCGCAGCCTGCGCCACGACGGAAAATTCCGGATTGGTGGCAGCGCCGTTCATATAGCGCGGATTGAAAAAGAGATTGGAAGTCGCCCAGAGGAGCTTTACGCCCGTGGCTTTCTGCCGTTCCCCCGCCAGCTCCACCATGTGCATGAGATTCATCTCGCTTTCGGCCGGGGAGGCTCCCTCCGGCGCGAGGTCCCTGTCATGGAAGCAATAAAATTCGACGCCGAGTTTTGTGAAGAACTCAAAGGCCGCGTCGAGCTTGTGCTCAGCGGCTTGCATCGGAGTCGAGGCATCGAAGCTCCAGGGGAAGCGATGAGTCGCTGCGCCAAAAGGATCGCTGCCGTCAGCACCAAAGCTGTGCCAGTAAGCCACGGCAAAGCGCAGGTGCTGCTTCATCGTCTTTCCGCCCACGATCTGCCCCGGATTGTAGTATTTGAATGCCAGCGGATTGTCGCTTTCTGGCCCTTCGTAAGAAATTTTCCCGATGCCGGGAAAATATTCTTTTTTGCCGATGAAATATTCAGCCATTTCTTCCTCCTTCGCTTCGCGACGCAGGTGCAGAATCGCCAGTCCCACGCCGCCCCAGTGCTTTCAGCGATACAAGGGACTCAAACGTTCAAGATATTTCGAATATTCGCAATATGCGTTT
>JAJFUL010000198.1 GCA_021372425.1 Spirochaetaceae bacterium | reverse complement strand
CATCGAGTTGACCAGAAAATCACTCCATCTTCTGATAGCACTCGTTCCATTGTTGCTGTCTATTTCGCGCAGCTGGACAATTGCGATTCTCATTGTCGGCACCTGCGCTTATATTTTCTTCGAATATCTCCGAATGCACGGCAAACGCGTCCCCGTCGTTTCCACCCTCACCGAGAAGGCAGAGCGCAAGCGCGACAAGGGCAAATTCGTCAAAGGCCCAATCACCCTGGGTCTGGGCGCCCTTTGCTCGGTCCTGTTTTTTTCGCCCCAGTCTGCCACAATAGCCATATACATCCTCGCCTTTGGGGATGGGTTGTCGAGTCTCGCCGGCAAGGCGATGGGACATGTCAAATTGCCCTTCACGGGGGGAAAATCGCTCGCGGGCAGCATAACCTGTTTCGTGCTGAGCTTTCTATCGGCTTCCCTGGTTTCAGGGCGCACAGGAGCAGCCCTCGTCATTGCATTATGCTCCACAGCCGTGGAAGCCTTGCCCACGAAAGACTGGGACAACCTGATTCTGCCATTCGCCGCCGGGCTCGCGGCAACGCTGCTTGGAATATAGCCTTTCACTGCCAGAGATAATACGAGTGCAAACGATGGATATAGACACCCCCCCCTGCGGTCATGGTCAATATTGAAATGATGCTATAGAGAGGCGATATGTCCGATCCGAGGCAATATGCCCCCCCCATGATGGCGCAGGCCCCGGCGGCGGCAAAATAATAGGCCACGTCGCCCCTCGTGGTTTTTGCAACGATATAGCAGAAAGCCGTGACGATGAAGACGAGGACTACCACGCCACGAAAAAGACTTCCATAGCCGATCCTGAACATGAGCGTCATGTCCCATACACCCGTGTTGATCGGCATCATCATAGTGAGCGCGACGCTGACCAGGGCAGCAATCGCGATCATTGAAAAATGCTTTTCATTCCTCAAGCCAGCGGCATAGAGGCCGGAAATGAAGATCGCCAGCACGCCGAAAAGTCTTGCCGATACATAGATCCGGTCCAGGAACGAGAACAATGAATCAGAACCGCCAGAAACCGCGCTGAGGGCATTCACGAGCCTGATCGCCTCGAATGATAATGACCCAAGCCAGAAAATGAAGAAATATATTTCGGGAGAAACAGTCTTTTGGAACGTATGGAGGATGCTTGCGCTCATCACCACGGCAAAAAGACAGGAGAAAAGCACGTCCACCACCGAAAGCGTCAGCGAAGGAATCCGCAGTCCCGCAAAGCTGTACATCTTGTAGATTCCATGTTCGATGAGGAAGATGGGCATGTCCTTTCGTCCCAGGAGCGCCACTGCGAAGACAATGGCGACAAGCAGCATGGCCAGGCTCAGTATGAAAATGCTCCAGTAGGTACGGCGTCTCGTTTGAAGGGTCACGGAAACAAGAATATACAAAAACCACGGAGAAAAGAAGGGCCTTTCGGCCACATTGCCAGCCGGAGTTTCAACCGGATCCCAATACTTTTTTGTTGACAAGCCATACAAGGGGTATAGTATGAAAAGTACGGTAATCCATATTACCGCGTGCAAATACCCGCAGAGTTTATCCATCCATAGTAAGTTGCCCCTTCGTTAAGCTGCTCCGTTTTTTCAACAAGGATATTCGCCCACGACCGATTTTTACTCTTTTTGTTTACTCTTCTTGATGGTAGTGCATAACGGTGATAAAGAGGTCCGTTTGTTGCCGAATCCCAGCCTGTGCTGGTTTTAAAGTTATGTGTAGAAGGAGGGAATTCCTATGGTAAAGCCGATGGATTCAGAGTACACGCTGTTCATCGACGGAAAGTGGGTGGACGGTGGTGGCAAGAAATTCGAGACGCGCTGTCCGGCAAACGGAGAAGTCCTCGCTACATGTGCCGAGGCAGACAAGGAGGATGTGGATAAGGCCGTGAAAGCCGCGTGGCGAGCCTTTGAGACGTGGAAGGACGTGAGCCCCCAGGAACGGCAGCGGATGTTGCTCAAGATAGCCGACCTCATGGAGGCCAATGCCGACAAACTCGCGATGATCGAGACTTTGGACAACGGCAAACCCATCCGCGAGACCCGTGGTGTGGACATACCCTTGAGTATCGACCATTTCCGCTATTTCGCAGGTGTCGTCCGCGCCGAGGAGGGCGAGGCGACGATGATCGACAAGGACACAATGAGCCTCATCCTTCGCGAGCCCATCGGTGTCGTCGGCCAGATCATCCCTTGGAACTTCCCGCTCACCATGGCTGCCTGGAAGCTGGCTCCCGCCTTAGCCGCCGGCGACTGCGTGGTCATCAAGCCATCCTCGGAAACGCCCTTGAGTATCCTCGAGCTCGCCAAGATCCTGGCCGAAGTACTGCCCCCCGGCGTAGTCAACGTCGTGACCGGCCGCGGCTCCACGACCGGCAATTACATACTCGAGCATCCCGGCTTCCGGAAACTCGCCTTCACGGGCTCCACCGAAGTCGGCTACTCCATAGCCGATGCAGCGGCCAAGAAACTTATCCCCGCCACTCTGGAGCTCGGCGGAAAATCCGCCAACATCTTTTTCCCGGACTGCCCATGGGAGAAGGCCATCGAGGGTGTCCAGCTCGGTATCCTCTTCAATCAAGGCCAGGTCTGCTGCGCCGGCTCACGGGTCTTTGTCCACGAGGCCATCTACGACAGGTTCCTTAATGAGTGTGTGACAGCCTTCGAGAAGGTGAAGGTTGGCCTCCCCTGGGAGGAATCGACCCAGATGGGCTCGCAGATCAACGAGGTCCAAGTCCAGAAAATCCTGTCCTATATCGAGATTGGCAAGAAGGAGGGCGCCAAGGTGGCATCAGGCGGTTATCGCATCACGAGCGGCGGCCTCGACAAAGGCTGCTATGTCGCGCCGACAATTCTCGACAATGTAGACAACAAGATGCGTGTGGCGCAGGAAGAGATATTCGGACCTGTCGCCTGCTTCATCAAGTTCAAGGACGAGGAAGAAGTGATAAAGATGGCCAACGATAGTGAATATGGCCTGGGTGGCGCCGTGTGGACAAAAGACCTTAACCGTGCCTTCCGCGTCGCCGGCGGGATCGAGACAGGACGCATGTGGGTCAACAACTACAACTCGCTGCCTGCGCATGCTCCCTTTGGCGGTTACAAAAAGTCCGGCATCGGGCGCGAGACGCACAAGATGATCCTCGAGCACTACACGCAGACAAAGAATATCTTCATAAGCCTCAGCGAGAAAAAAGTTGGCCTTTATTGATTCGGATGTATGTTGATTATGTAAAAAAAGACAGAGTGATCTTTTATACCGCCATGATAGGGGCTTGCCCTCTATCATGGCGATTGTTCTAAAAACCGAAGCAAGGGGCGGGATCATATGAGTCATATGATTACAAAGGATACGCAGGTTGAAGAAATAGTGAAAATCAACGGCACAATATCTTATTTCATCCAGCACGGCGTTTCCCCCATCAGTTGTTCGGGCGCTTTCCCGCAGAGTCTGGGGAATCTGCTGAAGATCAAGAAAGTGGTCGATCCTGATGCCTTTATTGAGGGATTAAACGAGTATATAGCGGGCATGAGTCAGAATCCGGCGGGAGAAAAGGACGGCCAGTCGGCTTAATCGCAACAGAAACGTTCAATGCCAAGCATTTGTATAGTCACGATAGTTTTGATTTCCGACTCCTTTAGCTTCACAACGGGTCGTTCCAAGCCATCCTTAATACCGTCGTAAAGAACATAGATCATGTCTACAACCAACTCGGGCGAAATACTCCTGCGAATTTCGCCCTTCGAAATTGCACGCTTTACGGTTTCAACTTTCTTGTCGTAGGTAGCCTGCACCAGTAAGTAATAGCGATCCTTCAGCTCTGAAAGATCCTCAACGGTATCGATACCCACAAAAAAATTAGGCCGGAAGTGTTTGTACATATCGATACAGCAGTAGATGCTGTCTTCCAGAATTTTAATAATATGTTTGTCCTGCGCCAGAATCCTATCGTGGTCATGCTGAAATTCAGTTGCCCAGAGATCAAATGCCACCTTATAGAGGCCGTATTTATCCTTAAAATGATAATAAACAGGACCCCGTGACACACCAAGCGCATCCGTGATATCGGTCAGATTTGTGGCTTCGTAACCTTTTCGCGAGAATACCTCTATCGCCTTTTCTATCAGTGTGTCCTTAAGACTAGAATCATCCGCCATCGGTTACCGACCCCCAGTTTTCTTTAAAGATAGTACTATAATAAAGTTTAAACAGTTACACAATCGTTTTCTGTAAATAAGTAGATGAAGCTAATATTATACATACTCAAATGTATAATACTATAGTTTCCGAACACGACTCTCTCTTTTCAGGCTTTGAATTTTTTACCGAAAATTACAATAATTATTTGTAAATTTATGAAATGTGGTATATTATGTTGATTAAACATTCATGCATGTTTAATCAACATAATTCTGCAGCAAGGAGTTTTTCGATGTATTACCCTAATCTACTGTCCCCCGGTAAAATCGGTTCTCTCACCGTAAAAAACAGGGTTATCATGCCGGCGATGGGTGATGCGCTGGCCAACATGAACGGTGAAATCAACGATGATTTTATTGCGTATTATCAGGAAAGGGCAAAGGGTGGTACTGGCCTGATCATAACCGGCGTTTGCCGCGTTGATCCGGACGGGCCGGCGGTAGCCAACCAGTTTGCCGTGTATAACCTTTCGCACGTGAGCGGCCTGAAAAGACTGGCCGATGCTGTTCACCGTTACGATGGACGAGTATTTATCCAGCTTCATCATGCCGGGCGCCAGACGAATACGATGATAACCGGGAAGGAAGCCATTGCACCAAGCGCCATCGCCGTCCCGGGTGGGCTTTTTGCCACGCCGCGCGCAATGACCATTGAAGAGATTAAGGCAATGGTCGGCAAATTTGTGTTTGCCGCCGTTTTGGCCAAAATGGGCGGCATCGACGGCGTGGAAATACACTGTGCCCATGGCTATCTGCTCAACCAGTTCCTGAGCGGTTTTTCCAATAAACGAACCGACGAATATGGCGGCAGCCTTGAGAACCGCATGCGCATTGTCAAGGAGATTCTGGCCGGCATCAAGGCTCAATGCGGGCCCAGCTTTCCAGTCAGCGTAAGAATCTCCGCCAATGAGTTCGTTGAAGGCGGTATTACTGTTGAGGAAGCCGTAGAAATCGCAAAAAAATTGGAAGAATACGGAGCCGACATGGTCAACGTATCGGGCGGAGGATACCACGCCATGTATGGCATCATTGCTCCCGCAAGTTTCGATCAGGGGTGGATGGTTCCATTTGCGGCAGCCGTCAAGCAGGCTGTCAAGATACCCGTGGCCGCAGTAAGCCTGATTCGTGACTTTGATTATGCTGACAGCATTATTGCCGACGGCAAGTGCGACTTTGTATGCTTCGGCCGCCCCCATATTGCCGACCCCTACTTTGTAAACAAACTGACTTCCGGCCGCGAAAAGGAGATCCGCCGTTGCATCTGTTGCCTCTACTGCTCCGACGAACTTAACAGTTCCCGCCTCGGCTGCTCGATCAACCCGGTGGTGGGCCACGAAAAGGAATTTTCAAAATATGAAAAGGATGGCAACGGCAGGATAGTCGCTGTCATAGGTGGAGGTCCCAGTGGATGCGAGGCAGCACGCGTTCTGGCCATTCGAGGCTTTAAGGTAACGCTCTTCGAAAAATCCGATAAACTGGGTGGACAGATCAAGCTGGGGTCCGTTCCCCCGCACAAATTCCGCATCAACTGGCTCATTGAATATTATGAATACATATTGAAAGAGGTTGATGTCGACGTAAAGCTCAACACCGAAGTTACGGCAACTACGATCGAAGAAATGAAGCCTTATGCCATTTTTCTCGCCACCGGCAGCGAGCCCATCATCCCCCATATCAAGGGGATCGATGGTCCCAACGTCTGCACGGTCGATTCGGTCCTTGCAGGAGAAAAAAAGTTTGAAGGCAAAAAAGTGCTGGTCGTGGGCAGCGGCAATACCGGCTTGGAAACAGCCGAGTATTTGCTCCAGTTTAGGAATGAGGTCACCATTGCCGAAATGCTGCCAAAGATCGGCATGCTTGCCCCCTCCAGCGGCAACTATACCTTGGGGGCACTGACTCAGGCCGGGGCAAAGATACTCCTCAGCCATATGCTGAAATCGATCGACGGCACCAAGGTGGAGTTCTTGAATCTGGCCAGCAACGAAACGGTTATCAAAGAGTTTGATGCTGTCGTTCTGTCGGTCGGTGTGCGCCCGGTAAACGGCTTGGCAGAGCAATTGGCCGGAAAGTCCGAAAAACTCGTCCTGGTTGGCGACTCTTATCAGGTGGGGAATATTGCCACTTCCGTAAAATCAGGCTTTCAGAAAGCTTTTTTGTTCGATAGCTATAAGGAGACTGTCTGAACAAAGTTGGTTCATTTGTTAAGAAACGTCAAAGGACCCGCAAGGTGTTCTTGTTGTGAATACACCGTCGGTATTTACCTTGCAAGTATACGTAGTATACGAGAGGAGGTAGTTATGGCAAAGTTTGTTGATGAAAACTACAAACTATTCATTGACGGAAAATGGGTGGATGGCAAGGAAGGAAAGACGTTTAAGACGTACAATCCATCCAACGGCGAGTACCTGGCAACCTGCGTAGAAGCGGGAAGAGAGGACGTCGATCTTGCGGTGAAGGCCGGATGGAGGGCTTTCGAGAGCTGGAAAAATGTAAGTCCGGCGGAACGTTCCGGCATGTTGCTGAAGATCGCGGACCTGATCGATGCCAACGCGGAAAAACTTGCCATGGTGGAAACGCTCTGCAATGGCGAACCAATCCGCGAGACAATGGGAACTCCGGCTGGCGCCTCCGACCAGTTCCGCTATTTCGCGGGTTGTCTCCGGGCGGACGAAGGCTCGGCGGTCATGATCGACAAGAATACCCTGAGTATTATCTTAAAGGAACCCCTGGGCGTCGTCGGCCAGATCGTTCCATGGAATGTTCCGCTTTCCATGGCAGCATGGAAACTGGCTCCCGCCCTGGCTGCAGGCAAC
>JAJFUL010000178.1 GCA_021372425.1 Spirochaetaceae bacterium | reverse complement strand
AACCGGCGCCAGCGCATAGACAGGGAATACTTTTTCCCCGGCGATCTCAAGGGCCGGGTGATTGGCGGGAACAACGACGAGAAGATCATCGAGTTCGAGAGGCCGATCGATGATGTTTATCTCGATGCCTTCGGCCACATGCCGCTTCCGCCTTATATCAAGCGGGATGACGAGCAGTCGGACGAAGAACGATACCAGACGGTTTATGCCCGCGTGAATGGTTCTGCAGCCTGCCCTACGGCTGGCCTGCACTTCACTCAGGTGATTCTCGATTCCCTGGCCCAGACTGGCGTCGACCTCGAATGGGTCACGCTTCATGTAGGGCTCGGAACCTTCCTCCCTGTCAGGTCCGAAAATATCGAAGACCACATGATGCATGAAGAATGGTACACGGTGCCGCACAGGACCGCCGAAGCAGTCAATGCGGCCAAGGCGGAGGGCCGCAAGGTGCTCGCAGTCGGCACGACCAGCATAAGGACCCTGGAATCTGCCTGGACGCCAGATGGCTTGAAGGAAGGTCCGGGAAACACAAGGATTTTCATTTACCCGGGCTACAATTTCAAGGTTGCCGACCAGCTCTTCACGAATTTCCATACGCCGAAATCGACGCTGCTGATGCTGGTTTCGGCCTTCGCGGGCAGATCCGAAATCATGGGAGCCTATGAAGAGGCGATCAGGGAAAGGTACAGGTTCTTCAGCTATGGCGATGCGATGCTCATCCTCTGATTTGGCATTCGGGGGCCAGCCTATCGTCAACTCAGGGGGATGCCTATTCCCCTCAGGGCTGCAACGATCTGGTCCGTTACGCTCTGAATGTCCCGCTCTGCGTCGATTTCGACGATCTTCCAACCTTTGGCCCGGGCTGCCTCGAGTACTTCGTCATATTTCAGCGCGATCTTCTGCTGTGCAGCCAGCTTTTCGAATATCTCGAGCTGGCTGCGAGAGGATACGCGCCTCATCGCCGTTTCCGGCCTGATGCGGAAAAAAAGCGTGAGTTGAGGAGCCGGAAATCCCGCATTCAGGATGGCCGGCAAATCATTTCCGCAGGCCATGCCCTGATAGGCGAGGCTTGAAAGTGCATATCT
This sequence comes from Spirochaetaceae bacterium, assembly GCA_021372425.1. Lineage (GTDB taxonomy): Bacteria > Spirochaetota > Spirochaetia > Treponematales > Rectinemataceae > JAFIHQ01. Next base: position 1,235 of record JAJFUL010000178.1, on the reverse strand, counting down.
GTCGCACAGCACGATCTTTCCCTTTGCGCATTGCTCGAGAATGCCTCCGTGGCCGTAAAGATGCTGATGCCGGTCAGCCGCGAACAGATAGGCGAGTGTCTCCGGCTCGGACTCGATTTCACCGCCAAGAATCTTCCGGATCAAGACCCCTTCGGGCCTTTTTGTCGGTTCCGCGGTGATCTCGTATACAAGTCCGGCCTGTCCGAAGAGGCCGGCAATCCGTGAGGCTTGGGTCGTCGTACCGGATCCATCGAGTCCTTCGAGTACTATGAAGTTTTTTATGAACAAATCTGTGTCATTTGAGAGCATAATATGCTAGTATAAAGAGCACCAAACTTATTTTCCATGTGGGAACCGTAGCAGATGGCACGAAAAAGCACTAAAATTACCCTGGCAGTCGTTTTTTCCCTTGTTGCTGCCGCGATTGTTTGCCTCACGCTCCTTCCCCGGCTGCAGTCCCTGGCCAACGGCAAGATAGACGAGGCCCTCGGTTCGCTTGACGAAAGCGTCTACTCCATCACCGGGCTTAGGGTTAGCTATGACTATATCGAGCTTTCCTCGACCGATCATATCGCCATGCATGGTATCAAGCTCTATCAGGATGAGGCCGGCGCCACGGGAAAGACGAGGCGCAACGTCATCTCGATTGATGACTTGAGGCTGAAATTCAATATATGGGGCATTCTTCTGAACAAGCCCCAGGATCTCATACGCGGGATAGATCTGGAGCATCTGGATATCGCCTTCCGTCTTCCTGAAGACAACGAGCCGCTCAATAAAATCATCAAGTATCTTTTCTTCGAACCAGTCGAGTATATTCCCGAGTTTCTGCTGAATATCGATGACATCCGGGCGAGTCTCGTCACCACGGCTTCGGGGACTTCGGGCAAGCCCGGCCAGCTTGAGGACAGATATCTGATTGTCGCTCCCCACTTCCAGACTTCGACGCTGTCGGGGGCGATGGAGTTTTCCATTCCCGAAGCAAAAGCCTCAGGCCGGGTTCCTTCGATTCTGACTTCCCTCGATCCATCTCTCAAGGTTCTGCTTGGTTCCGGCCAATTCTCCGCAGATTTCAAGACGGTCAATGTCTGGGTTTCGCCTGATTTTACCCAGATAGACGTAAAGGGACGCCTGGCCGCCAGCATGGGTTCTGTCGCGATCGCCGAGCAATCTGTCACGGTGAAAAAGACAAATGACGGTATTGAAGCAGAGCTAAGGAATGGGCGTGGGTTGGA
>JAJFUL010000173.1 GCA_021372425.1 Spirochaetaceae bacterium | reverse complement strand
CGCCTCCATCGCATTGTTGCTCCGCGGGATACTATCGTCAAAGAAGGCCAACTTCTGGCACTACTTCTCTTGCCGGGTGAAGAACCCCAAAAGGAATGAGAAGAATTCCAGAAAAAAGGAAAATCTGCGTGTCCATATCCGTGCATTACGGCGCACGTGGGGAATTGGCCCGGAGCATTCTGAATTAATCCTTGCCGAGCAGCGGGTTGGCTACCGCATGGCCGCCTCAGATTCTCTTGATGAACCAGAGGAAAGCGGAGTTCCAAGCCACAGTATCGATGTCACCAGGCGGGGATAAAAGCGTGACCCGAGGGCCTTCCCGCTCGAAGAATCGACCTGGTCGGTCGCCGAAAAATCCGCACTTCCCGTCCTGAGCCAATACGCATAAATGTGATCGTCGGTCACACGCTCATCTTTAAAGCCAAGCAAATGCTCAGCCACATACTGGTTCAGGAATATTTTGCTGAGCCATGTATTCCTGCTCGTCGACGATATTTTCCAGGCTCCGGATTCCGCATCGATGCAGCGGCCAGGGACGAGAACGGTATCGAGATGTTCCCTGAGGACCTGTACAAGCTTCCCATAGGGCCCATCGGGTGTGATGGCTTCAGAAGCGCCACAAAAAACCGGATAGACGAGGCCTTCAATCGCGGGAATGATGGAGGACTGATTGTCACTTTCAAATATGGCTGGGATATATCCTTTCCTTCCCTGCATTTTTTGCGTCAGGGTCGCAGCTACCAGCGCGGCGGCTCGGTCAGTTTCCTGCGCATCCAGTGACTCGCCCCTGTCGATTCTGCGGAAAAGAGCTCCAAGACAAACGAAGGCCGACCATGATTTTACGGCGAGATAGAGATTGTTTCTTGCCTGGCCAAGGCTTGGGTCAAGAGAATCATAGGTGGTGATTTCCGCCCCTCCTTCGCAACGGTCCGAATCCCTGTCCATGACACCGTCATTGTTGCCGTCGCGGGCCCTGACGGACTGAAGACAGGCGGAGAACAATTTGCGCCTCTCTTTTGCCCAATTCCAGTCACCGGAAAGGTTTACGTAAAGGCATGCCGTTAAGAGCCAGTTCAATGTCTCTTCATAACTCATGTAACTGAAGCAGTCGGTAAGTCCGGGCATTTCATAGACGGAGCATCCCGAAGGCGTGAAACAATCATCGACGCCCTGATCGTGGGCAAAAGCTATTCCAAGCGAGTCCCGGTAGGAAGAGTATTCTCCGAAGGATTCAAGTTCGTTGCGGAGTGTCCAGGGTGAGAATCTTGCCTCCCAGAAGGCCTGATCTATGGTAAGGTCAAGCGTATTCATCATCTGATACTCACCCTCGTTCACGAGGAATACAGGCTCGCCTGACTGTGACAGGAGGAGCTCCGTGTTTGCCACGTAACTATGTGCCGCCTGGGCAATGATGAAACGCCGATCGTCGGAAAGACCAGAATTATCAAGGAAACTGTCGAGCCTTTCGGCTCTGAAAAGCGATTCGACCTGCTCGTCGAGAGCATTTTCCAA
>JAJFUL010000112.1 GCA_021372425.1 Spirochaetaceae bacterium | reverse complement strand
AAACGGATTGAGGGATGGGGCGATTTCGATCTATCCCTGTTGAGCAAGCTGGAATCAACTGGCGTTCACATCAGGTTGTATGAGTGCACGGTGAAAGAATTGAAGAATATTCCTGAAGAGGTCGAATATGTGCGCCTCGCGGCTCCCCGCGGTTATGCGCGCTTTGCCATAATTGGCCGTGGGGAGGTTCCTTCAGCACTGCTGCGCTTTGATCCGCAAGGAGAGAGGCTTTCCAGCCTGATTGCCGAAACGAGGCAGCTGGAGGCTTCCATAGCGAAAAACAGCCAAGAGCTCGAAAAGCTTGCTGTCCATATCCCTGTTCTGGATGCGGCGATCGATGAAATCAACGCCGATCTCACCATTGAACGGCTGCGTGCCGGCATGCCCAGGGAAGAAAGGCTCGCCTATCTGAGTGGCTATGTCCCTTCGCGGGAGGCCGGCAAGCTTACGGAAGAGGCGCAGAAGCGTGGCTGGGCTGTCGCCATCGATGATCCGGCGGATGAGGATTTGCCACCGACCAAAGTGGAAAACAACAAATTCGTAAGGATAATCCAGCCTGTCTTCGATTTCCTCGGGACCGTGCCCAATTATCGTGAATATGATATTTCGCCTTGGTTCCTGGTCTTTTTCTCGCTTTTCTTCGCAATGATATTCGGCGATGGCGGATATGGGCTCGTGATGTTGGCTATCGCTCTCGCCCTCATCGTAAGGGCCAGAAAAGCGGGCAAGCCGGTAGGCGATTTCCTGAAGCTTCTCCTTGTGCTTGCCGTTTCAACTATCGCCTGGGGCTTTGTCTCCTCGACATGGTTTGCCATTCCATGGGAGTCGCTGCCGCGCTCTCTGCAGGCATTGTCAATTCATGCCATCAACAGCTCTCCAAGAGTAGGAAATGAAACAAGTTCCGACATGAATATTCGTATTTTCTGCTTCATTGTTGGCACGGTCCAGCTGGGCATCGCGCACATCAAGAACATAAAGCGAGACTTCCCAAATCTCAAGTTTTTATCGCAAGTAGGCTCGCTGCTACTCCTGGTGGGAATGTTTAATTTGGCTCTCTATCTTGTCATAGATGCCGAGCGTTTCCCGATTCACAGCTGGGTGCTGGGGGTGTTGGGGCTTGGTTTCCTTCTCGTTTTTGTCTTCAGCAACTGGAATGGGAATCTGCTGAAGAGCATCCTGGCCACACTAATCAATTTCATCCCGACGCTGCTGGGAGTCGTAAGCGTCTTCGCGGATATCGTCTCCTACATCAGACTTTGGGCGGTAGGCCTGACAGGTCTTGCTATCTCTCAGACCATCAACGGGATGGCAATGGGAATTCTCGGCACTTTTGGCGGCAGCGTCGTCTCTTTCATAATCCGCCTCATCCTCTGCTGCGTGCTTCTGGTCGCCGGGCATTCCCTCAACATCGCCATGAGCGTGCTTTCGGTCATCGTCCACGGCGTCAGACTCAATATCTTGGAATTCTCCAGCCATCTCGGTATGGAATGGTCGGGGTATAAATACGAGCCTCTCAGCGAACCGGCTGGGAAAATCGAGGAATAGGAGTGGGATCTATGGATATGGAACTGCTTAGGTACATTGGGGCAGCGTGCGTTTTCGGCTTTTCGGCTATTGGTTCCGTCATCGGAGCAAGGATTGCTGGCCTTGCGGCCATCGGCTCCTGGAAGCGTTCATATCAGGCCAACAAGCAGGGCTCATTCCTTCTTGTCGCCTTTGCCGGAGCGCCTCTGACTCAGACCATCTATGCCTTCATTCTGATGAGCCGCATGCTTGGTTCGGGCAAGAACCCCTTCTTCATCATGTGCTCTGGGATCATCTCCGGCATAGCAATGTCCCTTTCCGCCGTCGGGCAGGGGCAGGTCGCCGCTGCGGGCTGCGATGCCTATGGCGAAACAGGGAAAGGCTATTCGAACTACATCATAGTCGTCGGCCTTCTCGAAACCGTAGCGCTGTTCGTGCTTGCCTTTACATTCAGCGTTCTCTGATCTGAATGAACCAGCCCAGTCGAGTCATAAAGCTTGGGCCTCTCATGATGGGAGGCTCATGGCCTGTCCTTGTCCAGACGATGTGGAAAGACCCATTGCCTGCAGGTCTTGTTCCGGGTGATGAGCGCATGCCGGCCATCCTGTCCCGGATCGAAAATCTGAAAACACTGGGCTGCGATGTCATCCGCTTTGCGGTGCCGGACGAGGAAAGTGCCCGCAGTCTCGGCGCGATCGCGGGGCAAAGCCCCATTCCTGTCGTTGCTGATATTCATTTCGACTGGCGACTTGCCCTCCTGTGCCTCGACTATCCCGTTGCAAAGATCCGCATAAATCCCGGGAATATTGGCGAGCGCTGGAAGGTAGAGGAAATAGTCGGGAAAGCCAAAGACAAGGGTGTGCCCTTGCGCATCGGTGTCAACGGAGGTTCATTGCCTTTGGACCTGAGAGATGCCGTGGACAAGGGGGCGATGACTGAGATTGTTGCTGCCGTTGCCGCAGCAGAGAGAGAAATCGCCATCCTTGAGGAGCTGGATTTTTCTAATATTGCAGTTTCCATCAAGCTTAACGAGCCTAATCAGGTTGTCGAGGCAAACAGGATATTCGCGTCCCGGCATGACTATCCCCTGCATCTGGGTGTGACAGAGGCAGGCCCGCTTGTCAGCGGCGTCGTCCGAAATACGGCGGCGCTGGTCCCCCTGCTCAAGGAAGGGATCGGAGCGACCTTGCGGGTTTCACTTTCGGCACCGATGGAATCCGAACTGATGGCGGCCAGGGAAATACTTGGCTGCGTGGATGCAGGAACCATGAGGGCGAGAATTGTATCCTGTCCCCGCTGCGGCAGGGCTTCTTTCGATACGCATGCCTTTCTGGATCGATGGGAAGCCAAGCTTTATTCCATCTCCGAATCTCTGACTGTCGCCATCATGGGCTGTGTCGTCAATGGGCCAGGAGAGGCCAGGAATGCTGATATCGGCATTACCGGAGCGGGTAATTCAGCCCTCATTTTTCGGCATGGAGAGATTGTCAGAACGATTCAGCGGGAAGAAGCCGACCTGGCATTTGAAGAGGAATTGAACAGGCTTCTGGTTGAACGCCGGAGCTGATTTTGATTTGCCGGCTGTGTTGCCGTACGTTTTAGACGGGGGAAGTCGGCAGCTGTTTTTCCTCTTCGGAGTCCGAATCGTGTTCGGATTTGACTTCGCAGACGATCGAATCCACGAGAGATTTGATGAATGGATCAACTATCGAATAGACACGTTTTGTTTTGTTGACTTCGGAAGAGACTATGCCGCTTTTCTTGAGAATGGCAAGATGCTGGGAAATAACTGGCTGAGGCTGATTGAGGCAGCGCCAGAGATCACCCACGCAAGGAACCTCCTGGTGTGCAATGAGGCAGAGGATCTTCAGCCTGATTGGATGTCCTATCGCCTTGAATTTGGAGGCGTAAGGCTCAAGTTTTTCTTCATCGCAGGGCTTGTCGATTCCGTTTTTCATAAGCCCGAATCATAGACCCGAATAGCGTTTCCATCAATACGTAATTTATAGAAATTCACTATATATGAAAAAAATGAAAGGCGATCACTTTAAGTCAGCGACTGGGCTGTTTAAAAACCGGAACGAACGACACAGTTAATGCCTCCTTGCCCGCCCCTGTGCTGCGGATATAAGGCTGCTCACCGGTGCTTCCCCGTCGGATACCGCCTGCGGTGCCGCGCTGCGCGAGACATCCGACAACACTGAAGCATATGTCCGAATGGCGTCCTCCTGGCCTGCTTCCGTTTGACGGCTGCCATAGTCGTTGGAGAAGGAATCGGGAATTATGATCTCCCTCGCCGGTCTGCGCGGTTGCTTTGGCGGCGAGCCTGGGGCCGCGAAGAGGATGAATCGCGAATTCTGCAGGATGTGCATATATGCCATTTCCGCAGCGATCATCTCCCAGTGGAAGGGGAAGTCCTGCTCTCTCGCGACGACAATGTCCGGACGCAGTTCCATAAGATTGTCTGCCAGTTTCACCGGATCGCGATAACGGACGACTGAGTATTTATGCAGACGGCTGCGGTATGATATGATCCGCGCGAACGCGTCGTCTTCGGCCAGAACTACTGCAAGCATGACGGGGAGCAGACCTCGCTTCTAGATATTATAGGATTGGACGGCTATAATGGTGCGTCACGGCTATCTTTACCAGGAAAGAATACGATGGACACAAAAGAACCGCAAGGGCTTGTGCAGCAAATCTTCAAGGATGCCACTTTTGCCACGCTGCTGGAAAAGATCCGGCAAAAAGAATATCCCCTCGAAACCTACGAAACAGAGAACTCCTTTCTCGCCTATGCAATCAGTGCCCTCCGAAAAAGGGAGACGAATCGTTTTTTCATAGTCTTGCCGACCGACCAGGAGGCTGAAAATTTCGTTTCCGACCTATCATTCTGGGGCACCAGGGCCATCCTGCTGCCTTGGTGGCATACGATGGCCTATAGGCCGTCGGCCGTGCGTGCCAGAGTATTTGGAGAAAGGGTTTCGGCGCTTGGTGCCCTCGTGCTGGGGACAAGCGATATCGTAGTTGCGAGCTACAGGGCATTCGTCACTCCGGTTCCGCCACGGGAGGACTTCAGAAAGCATCTGATCAGGATCAGGAAAGGGCAAAGCTTTAACCCTGACAAGATAGCTGACATGCTCGCGCGATATGGTTACCTTCGCGTTCCCAGGGTCGCCCTGCCGGGTGAATTCGCCCAGCGTGGAGAGGTGCTCGATATCTTCATGCCGGGCGATAGCGAGGCAACGAGGATACAGTTCAACTACGATACAATTGAGAAGATCACCATGTTCGATGTTTCAATGCAATCCGGGAAGGAAGAAATTGGCTCGTGTATCCTCCGCCCATTGAAGGAGATTGTCTGGGATGAGGAGTTGATCTCCAGCGCCATTTCCCGGGGCAAGGAGTTCCCTGGCTGTCGGGACCGGCTTGCTCCCCTCGAAGAGGCGCTTTCCGAACAGGGCGAAGCGAAAGGCGAAGAACTCTGGTATGGTTGTGCAAACAGCGAAATGCATTCAATAGTTGAATACTTCGATGAATCGACTATCCTTTTTCAGTTCAACATGGAGAGGCTCACGGCACAGGAGGAGATGACCCGGAAGGAATATGCCGGTGTATACCGGAATGCGCTGCGGGAAGCGCCGGTTCCACCACCGGAATATTGTACAAATTCATTCGCAAACGCCAATGGAGGCTGGAAGCAAGTCATCAGGTCTTTTGCGCTAAAGGATGAGCTCCAGAAAAATCGGCTTTCACTCAACGGGGAGCCGCCCAGATCTTTCTTCGGGAACATCAAGTATTTTAAGGAAGACCTGGCAAGCCATGAAAAGATAAACCAACGTACGATCATTGCAGCTTCTTCGGATATTCAGGGTGAACGCATCGACAATCTTTTGCAGGATGTGGACGTTTCGTTCATGATTGGCGACCTTTCGGCGGGCTTCTCCGCTCCCTCCCTTTCCCTTCGAATCGTCCAGGAAAACGAAATTTTTGGGCGACGAAAAAGGGTACCCAAGAGCCTGTCGACTGCCAGAAGCAGCGTCATTGACAGTTTTGTCGAGCTTTCGCCGGGGGATTATGTCGTCCATGTAAATTACGGCATAGGTCGATTCGCCAGCATCGAAAGGATGACGGTCCTTGGAAATGAGCGTGATTATATCAAGATCGAATATGCCGACACCGAAACCGTTTTTGTGCCAATCGAGCAGGCAAACCTCGTCCAGCGCTACATCGGCAACGAAGGCGAAGCGCCTCACCTCGACAAGCTTGGTTCGAAATCGTGGGAAAATCGAAAGAAGCGCGTTAAAAAGTCCGTGGAGGAACTGGCCGAACGTCTGATCCGCATCTATGCCCGAAGGAAGGCTTCCAAGGGCTTCGCCTTCCCCAAGGACACAGAATGGCAGACCGAGTTCGAGGCTGCCTTTCCCTACGATGAGACGCCCGACCAGCTTAGGTGTATCGATGAGATCAAGCAGGATATGGAACAGGACAAGCCAATGGACCGGCTGGTCTGCGGCGATGTTGGCTATGGAAAGACTGAAGTGGCACTGAGGGCATGTTTTAAGGCGATTACTGCCGGCAAGCAGGTTGCCTTCCTGGCGCCGACCACGATACTGGCCGAGCAGCACTACGAAAACTTCCGCGAGCGGCTGCAGGACTATCCCGTCCATGTGGCTATGCTTTCCCGCCTTGTCGACAAGAAGCACCAGAAGAAGATCGTCAAAGGCCTCGCTGACGGAAGCATCGACATGGTCGTGGGCACACACAGGATTTTGCAAAAAGACATCGCCTTCAGGGATCTTGGGCTTCTTGTCATCGACGAGGAACAGCGCTTTGGCGTCAAGCACAAGGAAAGGCTCAAGGAAATAAAAGCCGGCATCGACTGCCTGACGCTGACAGCGACGCCCATCCCGCGCACACTGCACATGTCGCTTCTCAAGATCCGCGATATGTCTGTTTTGCAAACGCCTCCTGCCGAAAGACAGGCGATCCAGACTTATGTCGAGGAATTTTCCCCTGAGGTGGTGGCCAAGGCAATACGGCAGGAAATTGAGCGGGGAGGGCAAGTCTTTTATCTTCACAACAGGATCGAATCGCTTCCGGAGGTCGAACAGTTCATCCGTTCCATCGTACCCGAGGCGCTCACCGAATGCGCCCACGGCCAGATGGATAGCAGCGAACTCGAGGATATCATGCACCGGTTCATCCATGGTGCTTTCCATGTGCTGATTTCCACAACCATAATCGAGAATGGCATAGACATACCAAATGTCAATACAATAATTATAGACAGGGCTGATGATTACGGTGTTTCACAGCTCTATCAGCTCCGTGGCCGCGTCGGTCGCTCGGACCGGCAGGCATATGCCTATCTCCTTTATCCCGACAAACGGGCGCTCAGCGAAATCGCTATGAAGCGGCTCCAGATCATATCGGATTTCACTGAACTGGGCTCCGGATTCAAGATAGCCATGAAAGACCTGGAAATTCGCGGGGCAGGCAATCTCCTTGGCAAGGAACAGTCTGGCGACATCTATGCAGTAGGATTCGATATGTACCTGAAACTCCTCGACGATGCCGTCAACGCGCTTTCCGGCGCTCCTTCCGAAGAAGAGGAGCCCTACCTGGAACTCGAATACTCCGGCTATGTACCGGACAGTTATATCGCTGTGCCCATGGTGAAGATGGAAGTCTACAAGAAGATTGCCTCGGTTTATCGGCAGGAGGAACTCGACAACCTCCAGGTTGAGCTCGAGGGAAGGTTCGGCCCCATGCCCGACGAGGTACAGTCACTTCTTGCACTTGCAGAAATCAGGATACTGTGCCGCAAGCTCTCCGTGGCAAAGCTTGAGGAAAGGAAAAGCGTCGTTTCGGTGGAGTTCTCGAAGGTGTCGAAGATATCGATCGAAAGGCTTCTGAGACTGATAAAGGAATCCAACGGAAGAGTCAAGCTCGATCCGCTGAAGCCGAACGCCATTCTGCTGCAAACGAAAGCGATCGGCCTGAAAGAAAAGAGCGAATATATCAGGGAGCGGCTAGCCTCACTGCTGTAGTTGGTGCGCCTTCATCGAGTATTTGAAGGGTGCATATCAGCCTTGCGCCCCAGGAGGAATACGGCAGGAGCCTTGGCGATGGCAAGAGGCTCCTGCCTCCAAGCGGAAATCGTCTTGCAAGCAATATATTCATCAGCCCCGCAAATATTCACCCCAATTGCAAGGGAAGCATCCGGGGGAAGGCAGACCAGGCAATCAGCCCATAGTGCTTCGTTGCGATAAGGAGTTTCGATGAAAATCCTGGTAGTGCCGTCCCTCAGAAACTCTTTGCCGATGCGCCGAAGTGCTGTGACCCTGCCTGCTTTGCCCTGTGGCAGGTAACCAAGGAATGTGAAGCGCTGGGCATCCATGCCCGATGCCATCAGCCCAAGCATGATCGAGGAGGGACCAGCCACGGGAACAACCTTAATGCCAAGCGAATGGGCTGCAGCAACAAGGGCAGCCCCGGGGTCGGCAATGCAGGGGACCCCTGCGTCTGAAAAAAAACCGCAATCTATTCCCGCAAGAAGGCCATCGCAGAGTGGGAGAAGGTCGGTTTCCACGCTGTGTTCATTGAGAATCTTGAGTGACAGGGCATCCATCTGTTCCCTTGTCCGGATTCTTGAAAGCAAGCGAAGTGCTGTCCTGTCCGATTCGACAATGAGTACCGGCAAGCTTTGCAACAAGGCAAGGGCCTTGGCGGGTATTTGTTCCCATAAAAGGGCAGTTCCTCCATTTTCCTTGTCGTATTGCTGAAGGGGGACAGGGAGGAGATAGAGCACTCCTTTCTTCTGCGCATTCATTGGCCTGATATCCTCCCAAGCGATTCCTCGGTGAGCGCGTTGAACTGATAATTGTCATTGCCTGTTTTTTCAACGAATTCGGCGGAATAGTAATCAACGATCGGCTGAATGTCCTTCTGTGAAAGAGGGACCCGCCGGCCGATCAGCGTCGCTTCATGATCCTTGAGGCGGAAGGCCCTTTCACCCGCGAAAATGAGCCTGAATGATTCTATCTTGTCATGGCTTATCTCAGCCATGCAGACAAAATATGCCGATTCCGGGGAGGGGAATCGGGAGTTGCCCAGCTTCTTGAAGAAGCTGAAGTTTGGAGCATGGAGGGGAATCCTTATGCGCGTCAGGATGGATGCTTCGGGGAATTGCGGCAGCCCGGCATCGTCGCTCAAATGCGATACGCCTGCCCATCTGTTTCCATGCAGGGAGCGTATCTCCATCTGTGCATCGATGCAGGCAAGAAATGGCCAAAGGTCCATGAACCGCCGTTTGCAGCAGAGGTTGCCACCAATGGTCGCGGTATTGCGGATGGCTGGGTTCCCAATTGATTGAATGACTTGCGGAAGCGGAGCCGGGAGCGCTCCTGATGAAAGCGTCAGCAGACCAGAGAGCGTCGTGCAGCAGCCAACTTCGAGATATTGTTCGCTTCGCGTGGTTTTTTGCAGTTCTGGAAGGTGGGAAATGCTTGCTATCTGCGCAGGAAAGGAGAGGCTCTTCGATGCCTGCATGCCAACGACCTCGGTGCCTCCGGCCACTATGAGAAGCTCCGGGTTTGCCTTGAGCAGCTCGAGCAGATCGCCAAGGCTGTTTGGATAAAAAATCTCACTTATCCGCACGTTTGAATTTCCTTTTGTTCCGGCACTCTGCAGACAGAAGAACCGCTTTTGCCAGTGAAACAGGATCGGTGCATGGGCAGGACACTATGGACATCTGCTCCATGATATCCGTTTCTTCGGGAAGAGGGATCCTTTTAAGCAGATCGGCAATCATCATGATTTTCGCTTTCCGGCAGAAATTGCAGGGAAAGGCGGAAGCCTGCTTGAGCCCATAAATTATATCCTTGCAATCTTCGGTTGCCGAAAAGCCCTCGTAGGTGACAATGGAGCTCCCCTTGGCCTTGAACGCAGGGGTCAGGCAGGAATAAATGAGTCTTCCGTCCATGAAGACGAGGCATCTTCCACAATTTCCGCCCAGACAATCAGGAATGAGGCTTGGAAAGTCGCCGAGTTTCTGGAGAACATAGACAAGCCGGTCGCCGCTTCTGATCTGCGTTTTCTGCGGTTTACCGTTCAGCACAAAATCAATGGTCATTCTGCCTCCAGTAGCCGCAGAATTTCACTGCCGCGCAAGGGCAGCTGGCGGGGCTCCACGCCGATCGCCTGGGTGAGCGCGCTGTAGAAAGCTGCAGGCAAGGTGACGAAGGGCAATTCACCCAAGCCCCTTGGGCGGGATGCTTTTTCTGATTCCAGAAATTCGATATTGATTGCAGGATATGAACTGGGTTTGATCTGCCGCTGGTACAGATAGCGGTCGTCGGAACTGCCTTCGGGATCGAATTCATCGCCGATGCAAAGGTTGAGCGCATTGAGGATCGATGCGCGCAGAGACGCAATCGCTCGGTCATACACAATTATCCTGCCTGCATCGATGACCATCCAGACAGAGAGAGGGCTAGGTTCGCCGGTCAGCGGATCTATTTCGATTTCGATCGCTGTTCCACACCAGGATGCCCCGGAGAAAGGCTGTCCGCGGAGGCTCCTTGAATCCCAGGCAAGGCGGTGGGGCAAGCGGATTTGCGCTCGGGAAGTGATCGGCAGCGTCTCCCTGAAACGCTTTTTCTGCAGGGCGCGCGAGGCCCTTTCTACGAGCGAATTTATGATGGTGGCGCCGCGCGAAAGTGTCATTGGCCCGCATTGGATAGCGGAATTGCAGACAGGCGGCAGAATGTGAACGTCATTTTCAGACATAGAGAGGACGCCGGCAGCAGTCGTTTTCCACATGGCCCGCAATGCTTCAGAGCCGACCGCTCCGTGCGTATCGATCGACAATGCCAGATTTCGATCCAGCGTTACTTCTACGATATAGGTATTCATGGATGGTGATTCGAAAAATGACTGATCAGTCTGATAACCGAGCGTTAGGGCAATGCCTCTCACAATTCCTTCGCGGCATCCCGGATCGCGCTTTTTGACCAGCTCATAGCTGGCATACTTTCTTCGATAATCCGACAGCTGCTCGAGTTTGCGGCTTATGCGCAGGAAGGGTATTTCCGATTCCAGCGGCTCAGCTCCAAAATTGGAGTGTCCCTTCGATATGATATTGACCGCCTTGATTTCCGCAGGCGTCTTCTGGATGAGTGATGCCAAATGATTGATATGTGCTTCAATTGCGAAAAAGGCGTGTGAGGAGCCGATGCTTCCCAGGGCCCCGAGCGGAAGGATGTTTGTCCTGACAGCATATGCTTCCAGCCTGATTGAGGGACAGACGTAGAGCCCTGTGATTGCGGACATGGCCTGATTGACGAGTTCCTCTGCCATGGGATTGTAAGCGCCGATATTGAGGATGATCTTGATGTCCAGTGCCAGGAACTGCCCATTCGCATCGGTGGCCGATTTGATCGTAACGGCGCTGCGGGCTTGCTTCGATGTGTAGAGATAGTCTTCCTTGCGGCTGAAAAGAATCTTTACCGGCCTCCGGCAAAGCCTTGCAGCTATGGCCGCCTGGCATGCTACCAACGATGGCAGCCAGAGTCTACCGTCAAGCGCCATGCCCAACTCTGTAACTTTCACGACAATGTCGGCAGCGGGGACCTTGAGCACGGCTGCCACCGAATCCCTTACGTGGGCTGGCCACTGTGAAGCGCAATATATGGCCATTTTATCATATTCCCAGGCTGCGAGGGCCCCCATAGGCTCGGAATAATGATGATCGAATACACCGTTGTGATAGACGGCCTTTTCGACGTTAGCCGCTTTTTCGAAAGCCTTTTCAGGGTCCCCCTGGACTAGGGTCTTGCGGTAGGCGATCTGTGAAGACGAAAAGCTTTCCCATCCCAAGTCGGGCTCAAGCGCTTCGAAGCTGGAATCAGTGGTTTGGGCAAGCTCATCGCAAAGTAATGGATCGGGGCCTACCACCAACCCAAGAGGCTCGCCCTGATAAGATATCTCCTTATCTGCAAAGACAGAAAGGCCTGATGCAGTGACAAGCGAAAGTCCCTGCGCCAGAATGCCGCTCGGTGCAATGATCCTGTACCCGGCAGGAAGATTTGGTTGATTTAGCAGATTGTTTTGTGCACGAGCGGCCCTGGAGCGTATGATCGAGGCAAACAGCATGTCAGGGAAAGCGAGCGAACTCAGAATAGGCAATGATTCGGAAGTCTGTTTCGCAGTCACTTCTGCTGTTCCTCCACTGTCTCGAGTATATCGATGCTGAGGTCGAACACGAATGGCGAATCGGAAAGCTGGGTCTTGACCCTGACTCGCCGTTTGCGCCTGTTGACCGAAACAATCAGACCCTCGAGGCCCATCAGGGCTCCCTTGATCACTCTGATCTTCTTGTCCGGAGTGAACGCAACCAGGGAGGGGCCAATCTCCTTTCCAAACGAAATAAGCTGGTTAATGAGCGCGCTGTCCCTGTCATTGAGCGGGCTTGTCCTTTCTGTCGCTGGCAATATTCGCAAGAACCAGTTCGCCTTCCTCAAGTCGTGAATCAAACCTGGAGAGAGTTGCTCCTCCGGGTAAACGAGGAACAAGTACCCAGGGAAAAGGCAGGTGATTTCCTGGACCATTTTGCCTTTCCGGCGGATGGTCATTTTTTTCTTGATATTGAAGCATTGTATATCAGGCCGCCCGACATTGAAGTTGTCCTTGAAGCAGTCTTCCTTGCCCGTGACAACCTGAATGGCAAAAAAACTCATGCCTTACCCTTTACCCAAGTTTGGCTATCTGCCTGATTTTAGGATGAATGATGTTGTTTGGCAATGAGAGTAATACTGAGTAATGCAGAGCAATTACGGCTTTGACAGGAACCTGACCTGGAACTATCATGTAGCCATGCCTCAAAGCGGAAAAAAGGCCCGGGTCAGCGAACTCGAGAAGCTCATAAAGAAGAATCAGGATCTCTACTATAATGCCGAGCCAGTTATAAGCGACGAAGAGTTCGACGCGCTTTGGGCAGAACTAGAAAGCCTCGATCCTGACAACAGCCTTCTTGTCAGGGTTGGCGAGGACAAGACGGATGGTTGGCCGAAAGCCAGGCACTTCATCCCTATGGGAAGTCAGTCCAAGGCTACCGATCCGGAAGCCTTCATCGCATGGGCAGCCAGGATGCCGTTCAGAGAATATCTGGTCCAGTACAAGCTTGACGGTGCCAGCATAGAGCTTCAGTACCAGAATGGATTACTCGAGCGCGCCGTGACGCGGGGTGACGGCACGATAGGCGATGAAATCACGCAGAATGCTGCACGGATGAATGGTGTCCTGTCCAGCCTTCCACAGAAGTTTTCCGGGGGAATTCGGGGGGAGGTACTCATGCCGCGAGCAATCCTCCCTGTCAAATATCCCGACAAGGCCAATTGCCGCAATGCCGCCAATGGCATAATGAAACGGAAAGATGGACTGGGCAGCGAGGACCTCGATGTCGTATGCTACGATGCGCGCGGGACAGTTCCTTCTTCGTTTGCTGACGAGCAGTATGCCGCGGACAGGTCGCCCTTCGGCGATGAAAAAGAAAAGGTCGAGTGGCTTAAGGCTATGGGCTTCAAGACCGTCGAATCAGGCATTTTCG
>JAJFUL010000042.1 GCA_021372425.1 Spirochaetaceae bacterium | reverse complement strand
ATCATCACTGTGGCGTTCCAAGGCCCGTTATGTGGAGGACCAGCCCGATTTCATCAATGCAGTCGTAAGAGGAAGAACAGAACTCCCACCCCGGGACCTGCTGCATTTCGTCAATCGGATCGAAGAAGAGCTGGGCAGGGATCGCCAGGCTGTCGTCAACAAAGGCCCTCGCACCATTGATATTGATATATTGTTATATGGA
This sequence comes from Spirochaetaceae bacterium, assembly GCA_021372425.1. Lineage (GTDB taxonomy): Bacteria > Spirochaetota > Spirochaetia > Treponematales > Rectinemataceae > JAFIHQ01. The sequence continues at coordinate 6,183 of JAJFUL010000042.1, read as the reverse complement.
AACAAAATAATAGCAGATTCAAGCCTCGTTGTTCCACATCCGGGCATGCGGGAAAGGAAATTCGTACTCCTTCCATTGTTGAACCTCGATCCATGCATCGTCGATCCCGTTTCCGGCAAGCTCTTCAGTGACTATTTTTCAATGCTCCCGGTCCAGGGTATTTACCCGATCGGCTCGAGCCTATATGATGCAGCTTACCCATAATGAGCAATAATTCCGAGGCTGCCAGCCTTGAAAAAGGCGATTATTCACTTCTCGAATCCCCAATCAGCCACAGGAAGTTCCGCCTCAAGGATTTCGAAGGTCCGCTCGACCTTCTTCTGTATCTCATCCGCCGTAACGACATGAGCATCTACGACATCCACATCGCCTCAATCACCGAGCAATACCTGGAATGTCTCAATGGAGAAGACACGATTGACCTGGATGAGCTTTCTGAATTTTACAATTTGGCCGCGACGCTGCTCCTTATCAAGTCCCGCATGCTCAATCCAGGGGCCCAGGACGAGGGCGACGAGGAAGATGATCCAAGACGCGGCCTCATTGACAAGCTCATCGAGTACCAGAAGGTGAAAAAGCTTTCCGCCTTGATGGAACAGCGAGAAATGGAAGTGGAATGGTCGCTTGAGCGATCCAGTATGCAGCGTGTCCTGCCTTTCCCGGAAGAAAAAAGCGAGGAACTCTGGATCAACCTCGATGTCTGGGATCTTTTGCGCGCTTTTTCCTCCCTTGTCCAGAATTTCAATTCAGAACGAATAATCGACCTTTACGAGGAAGTTTCCATCAACGAGAAGATTGCCCTTATAAGCTCGCTTCTCCAGCAAAAAGAGTCTTTTTCGTTTCTGGAATTGATCACGAGACCGCGATCGGCCATGGATCTTTCCTGTGCATTCCTTGCGATGCTCGAGTCCGTGAAGGATAAGCGGATCTGCATCAAGCAGCACAGGCTTTTTGGTGATATAATGATATTCCGCTATTCACACGGAGAGCATGATGGAACCAACGCCTGAGAACAATGCTGCGCTGATTGGCGCCATACTTTTCCTCGAAAGCGGACCGGTCAGCGAGGCTTATATCGCAAAAACCTCTGGCCTCTCGCCAGAGGATGTAGCGCTTGCGCTCAACCGACTCTGCACAGAACTGGAAGCGTCCTGTCATGGTTTTGCTCCGGTACAGTCCGGCGGCGGCTGGATTCTCGCCCCCAAGGTAGAAATCTGGGAACAGCTCAAGGCTCACTATGGCCAGAAGAGCGAAATGAAGCTTTCGCGCGCGGCCATGGAAACCCTTTCAATAATCGCCTATTCGCAGCCCATCACGCGCGCCGAGGTTGAAGCGATCCGAGGCGTATCCGCCGACGGTATGATCCGATTCCTGCTTTCACGGTACCTTATCCGGGAAGCTGGCAAAAAGGATGCTCCCGGCAAGCCGCTGCTGTATGCCACGACGGACGAGTTCCTCAAGTATTTCAAGCTCGGCTCGATCAATGACCTCCCGAAGCTTGATGATACTGACCTGAAACGTTTCGAGAAGCAGGAAGGCGAGCAGGGATGAACCAGCCTGACGAAAAGCCCATCCGCCTGCAGGCATACCTGGCGGCCTCAGGACTTGGCTCTCGCCGTCATTGTGAAAGTTTCATTCTTGCGGGACGAGTTCATCTTAACGGCGTACAGGCCAGCCTCGGCCAAAGCGTGCGCCGGGGCGACAGCGTACTTTTCGACGGTGCTCCTGTGTCGCCACAGGAACGCCTGCGCTATCTGATGCTCAACAAGCCCGCCGGCTATGTCTCGGCAATGTCCGATCCGCAGGGTAGGGCGCTGGCCATCGATCTTTTCAAAGACGAAATCGAAGAGCGCATCTATAACATAGGGCGGCTCGATCAGTGGTCCTGCGGACTCCTCCTTTTCACCAACGATGGCATTTTCGCCCGCCGCCTTTCACATCCAAGCGGTAACATTGAAAAAGAATACGAGCTTGTGGCCGACGCCGTCATTCCCAAGGAATTGGTCAGCGAATTCCCAACTGGCGTGCTGGTCGAAGGCGTGCTTTACACCGCCAGGTCAGTCAGAATCCTTGATGAAAGGAAGGCGCGCATCGTTCTTGTCGAAGGCCGCAACCGGGAAATCCGGCGGGTGCTTGCGCATTATGGACTCAGGGCGCTCAACCTGAAGCGGGTCCGGATAGGTCCGCTTCAGCTCGGCGGACTCAAGGAAGGCTGTTACCGCGAACTCACGCCCGGCGAAGTCAAGGCACTCGACCTTGCCCTTTCAAATTGAGGGACTCAAAGGAGGAGAGGAGCAATGATCGTTGCCATTGACGGCCCTGCGGGGTGCGGCAAGTCTTCCATTGCCAGCATGATTTCGAAAAACCTCGGGTTTCTCTATATCAATTCCGGCAACATCTATAGGGCTATCTCGCTTTACGCCATCAGGCATGGCGTCGGACTTGACAATGCCATGGGGATAATCAAGCTGGCAGGGGAAGCCGTCATAGAATATTGCAGCGACGGTTCCATCAGTTTGGACGGCCAGACAGTCGATCGCGAACTCAGGTCTGCGGAAGTAGATGCCATTGTGGCCCAGGTTTCGGCAATTCCCGAAGTTCGGATCACCGTGAATTCGATAGTGCATAAAATTGCGGAAGGCCGCGATTCCGTCGCGGAAGGCCGCGACATGACGACAGTCGTTTTCCCCGACGCCGATCTCAAGATATATCTCGATGCGTCGGCGGAAACGCGGGCCGAGCGGCGGTTTAAGCAGAACGACAGTGGGATGACCCTGGAGGAGATTCGCCGCAACATCGAGATGCGAGATAAAATCGATTCCACAAAAGCGATGGGCGCCTTGAAAATCGCCGAAGATGCTTACTATTTAGATACCTCATGCTTGACCATGCAGCAAGTTTATGAGAAAGTATACAGCAAAAGTCTTTACGTAAGGGACACACATGGACAATAAGGAAGTGGAAATGGACGCCGCCGCTCCCGCCCGCGACGAATACCAGACACAATTGGAGGAGCAGTACCTCAAGAGTTTTGAGGGGCTGGAGGAGGGAGATCTTATCGACGGGAAGGTCGTTCAGGTCACTGGCGATTTCATCTTCGTCGATGTTGGCTACAAATCCGAAGGGAAGATCCCCGTCGAGGAGTTCGAGGGCGCGCTGGTTCCCCAGGTCGGCGATGTCGTCCGCGTCATTCTCATCAAAAAAGAGACTCATTCGGGCGAAGTCATCGTTTCCAAAAAGAGAGCCGATGAAAAGGCTTTCTGGAAGTCCATCGCAACGGCGTTCAAGGAGCATAAGCCGGTGGATGGCACCGTTGAAAAAGAAGTCAAAGGCGGCTTCGAGGTCGATATCGGGCATGGCCTGAAAGGCTTTCTGCCATCCTCAAAAGCCGATATTCAGCGCATCGAGAAAGGCGACTACCTTGTCGGTTTCAAGGGAAAGTTCTACCTCGAACGCCTTTATTCCGAGAAAAAAATCAACATCATACTCAACCGCCGCAAATGGATGGAAGAGGATATCGATGCCCGCAGGAGCGAGTTCTTCGAGAAAGTCCAGATCGGCGACACGGTCAAAGGTGTCGTGAAGAGCTTCACTAGCTTTGGCGCCTTCATCGACCTTGGCGGCTTCGATGGATTGCTGCACATCAATGACATGAGCTGGGGCCACGTGACGAGGCCTAAGGATTATGTCAGGAAAGGGCAGGAAATCGAACTCAAGGTCATCCGCCTCGATCCGGAAGAGAAACGCATCAATCTTTCGCTCAAGCATTTTACCCAGGATCCCTGGTTCACCTTCGAGGACAAGTACCATCTCAATGACATCGTGAAGGGCAAGGTGACCAAGCTCACCGACTATGGTGCCTTCATCGAGATCGAGGAAGGCATTGAAGGTCTTGCGCACATTTCCGAGTTCTCCTGGGTCAGGAAGGTTCACAAGCCTGAGGACATGCTCAAGCCGGGCGATGTCGTCGACTGCATGATCCTCGGTTACGATCTTCAGGCCGGAAAGGTTTCGCTCGGACTCAAGCAGGTCCAGCAGAACCCCTGGGATAGCATCAACGAGCGTTTCCCTGTCGGCATGAGACTGACCAGGAAAATCGTCAAAGTCACAAACGCCGGCGCCTTCATCGAACTCGAAGAGGGCATCGATGGATTCCTCCATGTGGACGACCTCTCCTGGACGAGCAGAGTCAAGAACCCCTCATCGGTTCTGCACGAGGGCGACGACATCGAAGTCGTGGTTATTGAGAGCGATCCTGAAAACCGGAACGTCCGGCTCAGCGTAAAGCAGCTCTCCGAAGACCCATGGCTTTCCTTTGCGCATGCTTTCCGGATTGGATCAATGGTTGAAGGCACTGTTTCCAACGTCACCGATTTCGGCGTGTTCGTGAAAGTCCAGGGAGACATCGACGGCCTCATCAAGAAGCAGGACCTCACCTCGGATCGCAATGAGTCCTATGACGATGCGCTGGCAAAATATAAGAGTGGCATGGCTGTCAAGGCAGTCGTCATTGATCTGAGCCCGGAAAGGCAGAAATTGGGACTTTCCATCCGTGACCTCGTTCAGCGCCAGCAGAGGGAAGAGCTTTCAAGGTTCATCCAGAATGAGGAGTCTGATGCCGGTTACACGCTCGGCGATTTACTGAAAGAGCGTGACGGCTCAAAGAAGAACTCCTGATCATCAAATCGGCAATTTCGGGAAGTGTATGAAGGCAATAGACGGGACCATTGATCCTGGAAAATTCGAAGTGCTCATCGAAGTTGCCGATCTGATTAATTCGAATTATGCAGACGGGCGGGCTCTCCTTGCCAGGATAATCGAATCTTCAACAAGGCTCGTCGGTGCGGAAGCGGCAAGCCTCCTTCTTTATGACGAGCAGGCGCGGAAGCTTCGCTTCGAAATTGCGCTGGGCCCCAAGAAAAGCGAATTGACCGGTCGGGAGATCGAATCCGATTCAGGAATTGCTGGCTGGGTCGCAAAAAACGCTCAATCGCTTATTGTCAACACTCCACAGGATGACCCCCGGTTCTCTTCGGAAGTCTCCAAGGCAGTAAAATTCCCGGCGCATTCAATCCTCGCTGTTCCGATGAAGCTGAAAGGCCGGTTGGTGGGTCTCAACGAACTGGTCAACAAGATCGGTGTGGGCGGCTTTATGCAAGAGGATCAGTTCTGGCTCGAAGTATTCTCGAACCAGGCTGCAATCGCCATAGAAAATGCCCGTTTGCTCGAGAAAACATCGACAGAAGTCTCCTATCTCAACAAAAAAGTAGAGGAAAAATCCGGCTGGCATACGCTTATTCATGCTTCGCAGGCCATGGCCGAGAAAATCGACCTGATAGACAGGATAGCGCCAAGCGATGCCTCGGTCCTGCTTCTCGGCGAAAGCGGGGTAGGGAAGGAGCTTTTCGCAGAAAGGCTCCACCGCATGTCGCGCAGGGCTGGCAAGCCTTTTGTGAGGGTGAGTTGCGCTGCACTTCCTGAATCGCTGCTGGAAAGCGAGCTGTTTGGGCATGTCAAAGGTGCCTTTACCGATGCCATCCAGGACAGGGAGGGCAGATTTTCGGCGGCGGATGGTGGCACCATCTTCCTCGATGAAATCGCTGAACTGCCGCTGCGCCTCCAGGCAAAGCTGCTGCGTGTACTCCAGCAGAAGACCTTCGAGAAAGTCGGCTCTTCCGAGACAATCAGCGTTGATGTGCGCATCATAGCAGCAACCAATAAAGACCTCGCCGCAATGGTGGACAGGCAGGAATTCAGGGCTGATCTTTACTACAGACTCAATGTACTTCCCGTTGTCATCCCGCCGCTGCGGGAGCGCAAGGATGACATCCTTATGCTGGCCGGATACTTTCTGAAGCAGTATGCCAGGGAAACGAACAAAAGTGTCGAAGGCTTTTCCGACAGCGCAATGCAAAGCATGCTGACCTATGCATGGCCCGGCAATGTCCGCGAGCTCGAAAATGCTGTTGAACGGGCCGTCGTGATGACGCGCTCCCGCCTCATAAGCTCAGGCGACCTCATGATCGGCAAGGAAGAAGCCGATGTGGTCGATTTTAAGGGGAAGAACCTGAAGGACGCCGTCAACGCTTTCAAGGGCGGTTTTATCAGGAATGCGCTCGAGTTGCATGGATGGAACCAGACAGAGACTGCGAAGGAATTGAATATCCAGCGCACCTACTTATC
>JAJFUL010000058.1 GCA_021372425.1 Spirochaetaceae bacterium | reverse complement strand
GGCCTGATACCCTTGATCCCTTTTTTATACTGGCTGGAATAGCTTCGCATGAAATACCCGGCAAGCAGTGGTATGTCGCACTGCCGTTCCCGCAAAGGAGGCAACCGGATCTCGACAGTCGAAATCCGGTAAAAGAGGTCGTTCCGGAATTTCCTTGAATTTATCAATTCCCGCAAATCCTGATTGGTTGCGACGATTACATGGATATCCACGGTGATGCGCCTCGTGCCACCCACTCGCTCAAAAGAGTTTTCTTCGAGAACCCGCAGGAGTTTGGCCTGTATCCCCGGCGACATGTCCCCGATTTCGTCGAGGAACAAAGTCCCTTTGTCTGCCAGTTCAAATTTGCCAAGCTTCCGCTCAACCGCGCCGGTAAAGGCTCCTTTCTCATGGCCAAAAAGCTCGCTCAGCAGGAGATCCTCGGAAAGTGCGGCGCAATTTATGCTCACGAAAGACCCATCGCGCCGGTTTCCAGTAAAATGGATATAGCGAGCGAGCACTTCCTTGCCGGTCCCGCTTTCGCCGCTGAGCAGAATGGTCGCCGTGCTGTTCTTGACGCTGTCCAACTGAGCGATTATCTGCAGCATCTCGGGAGCCTGGGTAATGATCTCATGCCCGTAAACCGTGTTGAGCAATTCCTTCTTCAGGAATGTATTATCTTTCCTCAGACGGGCAAGCTCGAGGTTGCGGTTCACGATTTCGAGCAGGGTCTCATTGTCTACCGGCTTGAGCACATATTCAGCTGCGCCATGCTTCATCGCATCGACGGCGGATTCGATGCTGCCATAGCCCGTCACCATGATGACCGGCACATCAGCATCTTCGGTGCGGAACCAGGAGAGCAGCTTCATGCCCGAGTCGCCGCCTTTCAGCCGGATATCGACGAGGGCAAGGTCGACCCTGGCTTTGCAGGCAAGAGCGATTGCGGCTGCGGTCGTATCTGCGGTCTCCACCTGAAAGCCTTCGTTTTCGAAGAATCGCCTCAGGCCGTGAAGTATTCCCACCTCATCATCGACAATAAGGATCCTGGCTTTTGAAATCATGACCATTCGTCTATTGTACCCCGGAGAAGCCGGACGCGCAAACCAAAGGATCAGGTTCGGGTCAAAGGATTTGACTCATGCACCGCCGGCGGCGACTGGCAACAAGATGCTGACCTTCGTACCTACGCCTTCCTCGCTCTCCACATTGATGCTTCCCTTGAACTTCGAAACCAAGCCATAGACAACCGAAAGGCCGAGCCCACTGTTGCCTGACTCTCCCTTTGTCGAGAAGAAAGGATCAAAAATCCTCGGCATGAGATTCTGCGGTATGCCCCTGCCCGTATCGCTCACTGTCAGCTCCACCGCGCTCCCACCAAAGACGCTCTGCGTCCTGATAGTCACTTTCCCTACCCTGTCGATAGACTCGAGCGCATTCATGATCAGGTTGAGAAGTACCTGCTTGCACTCATCTTCCCCGATAGCCGCCTTCGGAAGACCTTTTTCCAAGTCCGCACTCACTTCCATGCCGCTGCCGCTCTTGATGGAATAACCCAGCAACTGCAGCAATTTTTCCACCACTTCATTGAGATCGGCAACATTGGTCTGTGGTTGCCCCGCCGAGGAAAACTCAAGCAGGTTCCTGACGATCCGGGCGATCCGCTTCGTCTCCTTCTCTATGAGCAGGAGGTCGTCAGTACTGGCGGGGTCCTTCTCGGCCTTGATCAGGTTCTGGACATTGGCCAGAATCGAACCCAATGGATTGTTTATCTCATGTGCCACGCCGGCCGAAAGCATGCTTATGCTTGCCAGCTTCTCCGCTTGCCGGATTTTATCCTCGTAGGCGATTTTCCTGGTCACATCCTCGATGATCATGATACAATGCACAGAAATCATTGTATAGACATAATTTATTGCAGATCCAGAATCCTCGAGGAGTGGATAGAACTTGATCTCGAAGGTCAGGCCGGCGGGCGTCCTCCGCGTCTGCGACACCGAGGGCAGGGCACCCGAGATTATTGCTCTCACGCTCTCATGGAGCGGCTCATCGAACAGACTGATGGACAGTTCGTCTATGTTCTTTCCCAGGACCGCTTTCTCATCCAGACCCACGTACTCCAGGAATGCCCTGTTCGCCTTTTCCACCCTGAAGATCGAATCGATGACGAGGATGCGCTCCTGGATGGAGTTGAAAATCTTGTCATCGTAATCCTTGATCCTGGTGATCTCGCTGATATGTTGCGACAGCGAGGTTTTGTCCGTCTCGAGCTGGGCAGACATTTCATTGAAGCCCAGCAGGAGTTCGCCAATTTCCCCCCGCTGCGGCCCCTCCACATGAACAGGCTGTCTGCCGGATTTCAGCTGGAGCATGGCCTTGCTGAGCCTGCTGATCGGGTCCGTCACCGCCTTGCTCAGAAGGGCGCTTATGATGGCAGTAAAAAGCGCGATAATGAGGGAAACCGTCAGGATCGACCTGGTGATGAAGGCAATCCGGTCCCGGGCTTCAGCAAGCGACAGGTAGCTGCAGACATAGAGCGTGCCTTCCCTGTCTTCTCCTCCCGTGGCAGTGATACGCGCAGGTCCGGACTGCTGGACGATCATTGTGTACGGAATGCTGTCTTCCTGGATATCATTCAAGACATAATACGATGTCGAAAGCACCCTGCCCTTCAGCCATTTCAGGAATTCCGTTCCCCGGATGGTCCCCGTGGAGAAGTGATCGTCCACTGAAATGAGGACTCTGGTGTTGGGGTTGGAACTCAGCTGCCGGCACAGGAGCCCATCGACCCGTTTCAGGATGAACAGATCGACGAATTTCCCGCCAGGCGCATGAACCCGGACATTGCCACAGAAATAGAGTTCACGCTTCGACGCGAGGACTTCGACATAGGGGTGCGGCCTGGAGATGGCCAAATTGCCAATCGTGGGGGCCTGTCCCGGCTTGTCTGACAGGGGGATCAGGGCGCTGTAATCCGACCACCCCGCCTTCGCAAGGATGAACTCCGCACCGCTTTGTGCTGCCGACCGTCTCAGGTAGGTCTGCAGCCTTGAATCGAGTGCAGGCCGGGATTGCGATTCCACGATGGCCGACAATTCCGCATCCTTGTTCAGATCGACGATGGTACCCCACAGGGCCCTCTTCCATGCATTGAAATTGTCATAGACGCTGAGCGCTTCGGCCTTCGCTTCGGCGCGGCTGTCCTGTTCCTGGCTTTTTCTGATGCTTCCCGACACTAGCAGAGTCACTAGTACAGCCTGGAACGCTATGACTCCCAGGAACGAGAAGTAGGTCCGGTGGAATACTTTCATCAGCTCTTGTTATCGACCATTTCGGCGCCAACGATGAGGCTGACGATCTCTTCCGAACTGGTCTTCCTCGCCAGACGCTCGCCAACTTTGACGCCGCGCCTCATGACTATAATCCTGTCCGCGACCTGGAAAACATCATACATCTGATGACTGATGATTATGATCGCAATGCCCTGTTTCCTGAGGGAGCTGACCAGCTCGAGCACCTTTTTCTGTTCCGAAATGCCCAGGGCCGCGGTAGGCTCGTCCATTATGAGGACCTTCGCGTTCCAGTAGATCGAACGGGAGATGGCGACAGCCTGGCGCTGTCCGCCCGACAGGTTGCGGATGTTCGCCTTCAGCGAAGGTATGTTTATATCCAGCTCATCGAGTATCTTCCCCGATTCCTTCGCCATGTAGTCGTTGTTGAGCACATTGATGCAGCCAAATGCCTTCTTCGTCTTTTCCCTGCCAAGGAAGATGTTGGAGGGGACATCCATGTTTTCGGCCAGGGCTAGATCCTGGTAAATCGTCTCTATGCCCTTCGCTATTGCATCCCTGGGCGAGGCGATCTCCACTTTCTTTCCATCGAGGAGAATGTCGCCTTCGTCTGGAGTGTAAACGCCGGAAATCATCTTTATGAGCGTGGATTTCCCTGCGCCATTGTCACCCACCAGGGCCACGACCTCGCCTGCGTCGACGCCGAAGCTTACATGGTCCACCGCGACCAGGCCGCCAAATCGTTTCGTTATGTTTTTCGTTTCCAGCAGATACGGCATCATGATTCTCCTTGTTGCCTTCAGCGGTTGAAGTTGGGAAAGGCCTGCTCGATGATGACAGCCAGGATCAGTATCACGCCGACAAGAATGTAGGTGGTGAAAGTCTGCAGCCCTATGATCCGGAGCCCTGTTTCAAGTATCGCAATGACCAGCGCACCCAGGATTGTCCGCCCCACCGACCCGGAGCCACCAGCCATGCTCGCGCCCCCGATCACGACAGCGGCGATCGCTTCGAGCACCATGTTCGCGCCAGCGTCGGGCTTGCCGGTTATATACTTCATGACATAGGTGATGCCCGCAAGCGAGGCAAAGAATGATGATACGACATAGGTCTTTACCAAATCGTGCTTTACATTAATTCCGGAACGGATGGCAGCGTCCATGTTTCCGCCGATCGCATAGAGATGCCGGCCAAATTTGGTCCGCCTGAGAATGAAGGAAAATATCGCGATGAACAGAAATGAGAAAACGACCATGTTCGGTATGATTGCCCAGACGTGCTGGCCGCGTTCAACCTGAGGACGCACGAAAAAACTCCATACTCCCGAAGGCGGAATGTAGAGGAAGGACCCGTTGCCGATGTCGCCGGCAAGGGAAGGCAGATTTTTCGCAGGGATGCCCTGGGTCAGGAGCTCGGAAATCCCGTGCGTCACACCGAGCATGGAAAAGGTCGCGATGAAGGCCGGGACTCGCAGGTAGGCGACCAGCCAGCCATTGACGAGACCCGGCAGCAGGCCCACGAGGATAGTCAGCAGCGAGCCGATCGGAATGCTCGCATAGGATGGCAGGCCCAGCCCCGAAAGCGCTACGATCAGCTTGGAAGCGACAACGGTGGCAAAGCCCATTACAAAGCCGACTGAATGATCGATGCCTCCCGTAATGATGACGAAAAGCTCCGCGATGGCGAGCAGGAAGATTTCGGTCCCATTGAACAGGACGAGCTGGACTGTCTCGATGCTGAAGAAGGCTTTGTTGGCCAGGGAGAACACGAGCAATTCGAGGAAGATGAATATGAGGACCCAGTTTTTGCCCAGCGAGTTCAGCATGCTGCCATTTTTCAGGCCATTGTTTTTCAGCGCAGTGTCGCGATTCATCGTTCCTCCGTTTTCAGAACAGGTCCGGGAACGCCCGGTCGATGATGACCGCTATGACGAGGAGTACACCCACGCCGATATAGCGGTAGAAGGCCGAAACACCCATGATCTGCAGCCCGTTTTCGAGTACGGCGAGAACGAGGACGCCCACCGCCGTGCCGAGAATTCTGCCCTTGCCGCCGGTCAGACTCGCCCCGCCTATTACGACCGCCGCGACCGCCATCAGCTCATAGTTCGCGCCTGAGGGTGTGTAGTTGCCAATTCCTGTCTGGAAAAGGTTGAACAGCCCTGCCAGTCCGGCGAGGAAGGAGGACATGGTATAGATGATGACCAGATGTTTCTGCACGCCGATACCCGAACGGACCGCCGCATCCATGCTGCCGCCAATGGCATAGGTGTGCCTGCCGAAGGCTGTGCGGCGCAGCAGGAAACCCACCGACAGCAGGGCAACCAGCGTCAGCAGGAGGGAGTTTGGGAAAAGACGCACCAGTTGCCTGATACCCGTGTCTGGTATATATGATGGCTTCTGGAAGAAGCTCACCGATTTGCCTGGATCGATATAGAGCAGGAATCCGTTGCCTATTTTGTTTATGATTTCAGGAGCCCCCATGACAGGCATAAACCCATCGGCGAGAAAAAGCGTCACTCCATTGCAGATTCCCCACATACCCATGGTTGCGATGAATGACGGCACCTTGAAG
>JAJFUL010000055.1 GCA_021372425.1 Spirochaetaceae bacterium | reverse complement strand
TGCAACTGCAAGAAGCGAAATGTCCGTGTTGTTACTCAAATAGGCAATATAGCCGGTACAGCAAAAACTGAGGATGCAGATTCCGCCCGCAAGGCCATCAAGGCCATCTGCCAGATTTATGGCGTTCGTTACGCCCACGATAACAATTATGGTTAACGGGATGGATATCCATAAGGCCAACTGGCCGCTGCCGGGAAACAACGTGCCGAGGCTGCGGATCTGGACATTTCCCACAATAACAACGACGAGCGCGGCCAGGAGCTGGCCAGCGAATTTGTAACGGTAAGGCAGGTCGACGAAATCATCAATGAGCCCGAAAACAACGATAATGCCCGTCCCCATGACATAAGCGCTAAGAAACGAGCTCTCTTGGGCCCACAACAGCATGGAGCTGAAGACGGCAACCGCCATGGCGATACCGCCCGTTCTCGGAACAGGTACCGTGTGGACCTTACGCCTTCCCGGCATGTCGTACTTCTGGATCATCTCGGATACCTTGATGGTGATGGGAACCAGGACGATCGTGACGAGAAGGGTCAATAAGAGCGTGGATAGATAGATCATCATAAGAGATTGTTCCGGGTTTCGCGTTACAGGATTTAGAAAATACGTTGCGGGTTCAAAAGAAAAAGTTGTTAAAGGCTTCTAACTCATGCCGCAGAACCCGTAATGCGAAACAGTTTTCTATTCCGGCAAAAATTCATTCAGGACCGGCCTTATGTCGGCTACGAACTCTTGGATACGGCGGTCGGCTTCTTTTTGGGTTTCAGTCGGGTAAATAGGGGTGATGGCCCGCACCAGCGCACCGTCGGTCCTATGCCTGGTCAAGGCATCCCAGAAATTATAGAGTTTGATCTGGTAGAGGTTCGTCGCAACCCTGCCGCGCATTGGGAACCAGTAGTAGGTAAGTTGTGTGATCCCTTCCTTTTCCATGAAGGCGCGGTTCACGGTCATCGGCGCCTGGGCTGCACCCATGGAAACCTTCATGGCTCCCGCCTCGCGGAATTCCCATCCGGCACTGGGAAGGCATGTTTCGGGTGAATGCATAGATTCACCCTTGCGCTGGTCCCGATAATAGGCCACGTAGAAATTGATCGCTCTTCCCTGTCTATCATAATAATTGATGCTAATATAGTCACTAAACTTCAAAGAATCGATGAACTGCTGATCCATTATTTCTCTCGCCCCTCTCCAGTCCCCTACCATCGTTGGAAACTGGCTGAAAGGCTTCCTTACAGCTATTTTTTCCCGAAAATCGATGGTATTGGTCAAGGCAAAAAAACTCAAGAGCGCCATTACAACCACCACAAACCAGGGCTGAAAAAAACTCTCCCTGATACTTTTCTTGTTAGCAGCCAACGCCTCATCGTTCGCTCGGACCAAAAGTTCTGGAGGGACATCTGCGACCTGTAGCTTGAAACCTGTTTCCTTCGGGGGCAATTTTTTCAAGCCCATCACGACCGAGAAAAGAATCGGTAAGGCAACCACAAAGATCAGGCCTCCGGCAAAGCCGTGGAAAAATCCCTTAGCGACTTCAGGTCCGGCAATACTATAAAGGATACCCGTCATCGCTATACGGAAACTATTAATGAAAACCGCAAGCGGGACAGCCGATGCGAAAAGTACCACACGTTTCCAAAAATGACCCATGAACCAGTGTGCGAGAAGGAGACTGAGGACCATGAGCGGTACCAGATAGCGCAAGCCGCTGCAGGCGTCGACCACCTGGAGCTGGGTAAAGCCGAGATCGATAACATTTCCTTCTCTAAAAGCCGACATCCCCCAAAGATGCAGCATCCATACACCAAACTGAGAAGAGATAAGCTTTAAACCAAGGCTAACCTTAACACAGATATAATTTGGCGGTGGGAACATGGCAAGCATCGTAACGAGAGCGAACCAGATAGTCTTTACCTTTCGCCATCCGAAATGCAGCCAGATAATCCCCACGATCACAAGCCAAGATGATATGAAGAGAGTAAAATACTCACCCCCCAGCTCACCCAGCCAGTAGAGGACCATGCCAATGCCGAAAAAGATAAACCCCTTCCACGAAGGGTCCGATGGGATGGCGGCAAGTCTCTTTCTTTTTTCCCAGACAAGGAAGAGGACAAAGAAGGGGACGAGACACCCGTAGGAAAAGTCGTCGTTACCCCAGAGACCTACAAGATAAGTAAAGGTCGAGAAATATGCCATGCCGATAAGCAGCGCGTATATGCCAGCCTTGATCCAGCCAGCGGGTCTAATATTTATCCCTTCGAATATGTTCACCATCTTCACCTTGAATTGTGTTTCGATTATAGATGCATATTAAATGAAGAAATCCAGGAGCTACAAGGAAACTGTGAAAACCCTGGACCCCGAATTAAGCCCAAAGGTGACATGCGGCAAAAGAAAATTCCGTGAAAGGGCGTTGTCTGTACTATGTGAAATATAGGCGACCTACCTAATCGTGCTATGTGTATCGCCTACCCGAGACCGATGACACCTATTCTAGCCGATCGGCCGATGATCTTTTTTATAACACTCTGAGGCATAAGGGGCACCTTATATGAAGCGTTCACATCAAAGCGTACGGTTCGTCTGGAGAAGTTCTTATGAGAAATTTGAAACAGGCTACCGCCAGCGGCGGGAATTTGGCGCCATAGAATGGGGCTCAGTTTTCATGATGCCTTCAACAGCACAATTGTATTAGTGCCTGGCACAGGATCAGCAAAAAACCTGTGCATTCAATACCGGGGCTGATTTATCAATTATGATGGTGACGGGGTTGAGCAAATGCTTGATAACTGCCCCTTTGTCGTTGTTCATGTCGGAGTTGCTTCGTATCCAACACGAACAGATGTCAAGAATTCAAAATCTTTACAGATTAAATGTCGGCTTCAAACCCTGCGGTCTTCAGCCCTCGGAAACATTCGCTACTCTGACATTTTTTATGTAATGTTTTCAAATACATTACATCTATGTTTGATATTTTACTTAATCAATCACTTAAGTCAACAAAAGATTACAGGAAAATTGCACGTCAGACATACGCAGGGGAAGACGATGCGAGGTTCTCCCAGAAACGGGAATATTGTACACTATTGAATTTCAGTAATAAAGAAAAACGTTATCCCTTCCTCTCTTTTTCTCCATTGGCGGAAGAGCCTTGCTGTACGGGTACCGCCGCGGGGGTCCAGCCGCCGCCGAGGGCCTTGTAGAGGCGCACCAGGTTGGCGATCACGGTTCCCTTGCTTACGGCCAGGTTGTCTTTTATGGAAAGGAGAGTCCTCTGGGCATCGAGGACGTTCTGAAAATCGATCAGGCCGGATTGGTATTGGTTCAATGCCAGGCTGGTTGAATTGGCGGCGGATAACAGGGCGTCGTTCAGTGACCGGGCGCGTTTTTGTTCGTTGACATAGGCCGTTATGGCATTTTCGGCTTCTTCCAGGGCCAGGAGGATGGTGTTCTCATACTGGAGAAGCGCCTGCTCCTGTTTTGCATTCTGGATCTCGATATTGCTTCGCACCGCTCCTGCGTTGAAGATGTTCCAGGTAAGCCTCGGTCCTATGGAGGCGCCGCGGTTGTTGGCCGAAAAGAGGCCTGCGAAGCTGGAGGCATCGATACCTATGGAGCCGCTGAGACTCAGTTTGGGATACAGATCGGCGGTTGCGACACCTATCCGCGCGGTCTGTGCTGCCAGTGCCCTCTCGGCGTTGCGGACGTCGGGGCGGCGGCGAAGTGTTTCCGCGGGTACCCCCAATGCTATTTCGAGGGGAGCCATGGGAAGCGTTTTGGCGTCAGCTACCTGCGGGTCGGCGTAACCGGGATATTCTCCCATGAGACTGGAGAGCCTGTTCCTGGCGGCGGCGAGACGGGTGACAAGCGTAGGGACGGCCGCACGGGTCTCCTCCATGTTCGTTTTCGCACGGTCCACGTCGAGCTGTGTTACAAGACCGGCCTTGAGACGATAGGTTGTCAATTCGTAGGTTTCCGTCTGGAGCTTCAGATTTTCTTCGACGATCGCGAGCCTCTCCTGGAGCGTCCGCACATCGATATAATTGAGGGCAACCTCCGCTGCCAGGCTCACATGGACCATGAGGTAGTCTTCCTGGGACGCTTCGAAAGCAGCCTGTGATGCCTCGGTGGCCCTTCTTAGGCCGCCGAAAAGATCGATCTCCCATCCGGCATCGAGGCCCGCGGCAAACAGCTCCCTGGTGGTGCCCACCTCGGAATTATTTTCTGTCCGGGCCAATGTGTAGGAACCTGAACCGTCTACGGAGGGGAAGAGCCTCGACTCGACAACGCCGCGCTGGGCCCTGGCTTCTCGTATCCGTGATTGTGCCTTCTTAAGGTCTTTGTTGTTCTTGAGAGCAACATCGATAAGCGCCACAAGGGTCGGATCGTCAAGGTTTGCCCACCACGACGCAAGGGAATCACGCGATGTGTCCGCGGCGCTGCTGCCGGCCGGCGCGGCGGTATTCCATTTATCAGGGGCTTTTATTTCCGGTGCCACGTAATCGGGCCCGACTGTCGCGCATCCGGCCAGCATGACAATGGCTATGAGGATTGCCGCGTATCTCAGGATTCTCTCTTTAACGTTCATGGTCAGTATGTCCTCCATCTTGATCATGCTATCTTCCTACTCGTGTCGAAGCGCCTCGATCGGGTCGAGACTTGCCGCCTTTCGTGCCGGCATA
>JAJFUL010000041.1 GCA_021372425.1 Spirochaetaceae bacterium | reverse complement strand
TCGCGTCACGCGCCATATGTGGGCATCGACCGCCAGCACCGGCCGGCCCAGGCCGAAGGACATGACGCAGCGCGCCACTTTGAGCCCCACCCCGGGGAGACCCAGCAGAAAGGCCTCGCACTCGCCGTCGGGCCAGGCGCGCAGTGCCTCGAGGCTCGCGGAACCGAAGCGCCCCCGTATGGCCGATAGCGCCGCGCGCAGGTTTCTGGCCCTGGCGTGATAGAGCCCCGCGGGGCGCAAGGGGGCATAGAGCGCCTCCTCCCCGGCTTCGGCCACTTCGTCCCAGTCCGAAAAACGCCCGCGCAGGGCAGCGTAGGCCGCATTGCAATTTTCGACCGTCGTCCTCGTGCTCAGGAGAAACCACACAAGCTGGTCGATGACCGGCCCCGCGCTTTCATCGGGCCATGGCCCGTACCGCCGCACAAGCATGTCGGCGACCTCGCCGACCGGCGGCGCTGGTTGTGTGCATGCCTCGCCGACCAACCAACTGACGGACGCACCCGTCGCATCCGAACCGACGTTTCCCTTGCACTCCCTCATGGCAACAGCTCCCCGGACAGCCGGAGGTTGGCATGAATGGCATCCCTTTGGGCGGGGGCGACACCTGCCGCGTCGGCGAACTCCGGCCAGCGGGCGACCGTGTCGTGGACCTCGCGGGCTATGTCCTCGGGCCTTCCCCGCTTGAGGCCAGCAACGCCTGCTACCGCTTTGAGGTCACTCCAAATGAAGCCGTCGCGTCGGCCGTTCACTGTCATCTGATGCGTGCCTGTCCATTCGCCGGAAGGCCGGTAGCTGAAGGTGAGATCGTAGGCCGGCGCGAGCGTCCACCGCCCCCCCCGGTCCATCAGAAACGAGATGTTCTTGACATGGTCGTCCTGGTTGCGGGCCATGATATTGAACACCATTCTGCGGTACTGCCGCTCGACATCGTCCATCCCCGCTCCCAGCGCCCGTATCGTGGCGAAAGCTTGCTCATAGCCGTAGGCGCCCGCTGTGTTGTAGTCGAAATGGGCAAGTGCGCCGAGGCTCTGCATATGGATTTTTTGACCATCGGTGGTTCTGTCGAAGCGCCGCGTCATGAAGTGCCTGCGGCCATGTTCCGGAAGGAGCCGGCATTCGGTCATGACGATACCCGCCGCCCGCGCCATGAGGTGATACGCATACTCCACGGTACAGAAGCCTTTGGGATCGTCCAGCTCCTTGTCGCGATTGGACGAAACTCCATCAAATTTGATGAGCCAGTGCTCGAAACCGGGAGGAGCGTCGAGCTGGCCCGAGCGCACCTCGTTCGTCTGCGGGTTCCACGCGATAACCGCCTTGGCCCGGGCTCCTCCCGCCGAAGTCCCCACGCGCAGAATCTGGAGCAGAGCTTTGTCATCGTTCCCGGAGCCCGCAACGGGGGAGGTTCCGCTGTTCTTGTCGCCGGAGAGCGCAACGCGCAGGCCTTCCTTCTCCTGCAGCACCTGCGATGCCAGCCTCACCAGATTCTCTACATCAATCCGCTGTGCCTGCTTGGCCTCCGGCCCCGTGGAGGGCACAAATTCCAGAGCGCCCATCCCCCGTTTCCCCGTGTAGCAGAGGCGCTCCACCGCATTGAAAGACTCAGGGCTTCTCCCCTGCCTGGCGAGCCATGCGTCGATCAGCGCGTTGCCGAACCGGTCGGGCAGGGAATCGGCCAGCAGCCCGGGCAGGCCGTGGAAGGTGCCGCGCGGAAGTGCTGGAAAACGGTATATGCGATTCGACAGAGGCATGACGAGCGGCGAAAGCTGAATACCACTCTTCAAGAACTCGTCGCTGTACTGGAACTCGGCGACCTCCTCGCCGTCCCGCAAGGAGACTGCGCCGATTCTGGTATCCCAGAGCCGGACTTCAGCGAGAGAGCTCATCGCTCGTCGCCCCAAACCCAGGGCGTGGCGGTCGGGCCAGGTACGCCTGTCTTGCGGGAAGATGAGACACGCCGTCGAGTTTCTCCTCCCCGTTCGAGCAGTTCCATCGGTCCCGGCCCCTCGTCCGGCGCTATCGTATCGAACACTCCAAGAAGGTCCAGTACCCGCAGAACTCGTATCAGGCTGACCAGCTGGACCGATTCCCCTGCCTCAATCCTCTCCACAGTGCGTTTGCCTACGGCGGCACGGTTGGCAAGGTCTGCCTGGGTGAGGGATGAGGTGATCCGGGCGCGCGCAAGCCGCTTTCCCAGCTCTTCCAGCACCGCGGCATCTGTCAGTGTGTTGTTCAGTTTCATGACAATCTCCAGATAATCTTTTAATTCGCATTATACTGCGAATTATATTAATTTGAAAGAACATGTCGCCAATTATTACGATTTATCAATAAAAAAAGCAACATGATCGATATTTTTATTAAATAATTCGCATTATATGGCGAATAAATAGTATATATAGCTTTATTTCGTTAAAACTGGCGAAATAATAAAAAGAACACTCGATGGCCAAAAACCACAATTTCTCCAAAGAGATCGTTCGTATAGAGGTGGAGTAAATCGCACTCACCGATTCATAAAAATTTCATACCCGATTTATTGTCCTCACACATTCGTTTTTTATACTACCGTTATTGCTTAAGCAGCGCACCTCAATAAGGCGCACCAGGCTCTTAGACAAAAGATTTTTGAGGAGGAAACTATGAAGAAGATCGTGTCACTTCTGCTCGCCCTGGCACTTACGGCGGGCAGTGTATTCGCACAGGCATCCGGCGCAATGATTACCTTCGGGCTCATAAGCGACACCCATGTCTGCGACAAGCCCGACCAGTCCACCACTATTGCGCTGAACGCCTCGCCCCGCTACTTCACGGGCGGCCTTGCCAAAATCGAAGCCTTCGCTACGGCAATGAATGCGGCCAATGCCGAATTTGTGGCGGAGCTCGGTGACTTTACGGACAACCCCGCGACGCCCGGTCTCACTTCCGCACAGCGCCGCGAGGTCGCCATGGGCTTCATGCGCGCGGCCGAGGCCAAGTTTGCCCTTTTTGACGGTCCACGCTATCACGTGTTCGGCAATCACGACACCGATCAGGTCTCCAAGGCGGACTTCATGTCGGTCGTCAGGAACACAGGCATCTCCCCCGAGACAACGTACTACAGCTTCGACAAGGGTGGTGTCCACTTCATCGTCCTCGACGCCAGCTTCAGAGGAAACGGCGCATCATACTCCGGCATCCCCGGCGAGCCCGGCGCAGGCTACACCTGGGATGACGCCAACATCCCCGCCGAGGAGCTAAAGTGGCTCGCCGCCGACATCGCCACGGCAAAAAGTCCCGTCATCGTCCTGACTCATCAGCCGCTCAACAACCAGGAACTCATCGACCCCGCTTACGACCCCAGCCACACCGTACGCAACGCCTCGGTGGTTCGCGGCATCCTCGAGGCCAGCGGCAAGGTGCTCGCGGTCTTCAGTGGCCACTACCACGACGGAGGCTACCAAGAGATCAACGGTATCAAGTACATCGTCGTCCAGGCCAACGCCGCCTACGGCAACGATGTCTCCTACCAC
>JAJFUL010000036.1 GCA_021372425.1 Spirochaetaceae bacterium | reverse complement strand
GGCCAGCGCATAAGGCATGAGTGGCTGTATCGATCCGACGAGCAGCACGCCTATTATGGCGGCCACCGGCTCAACGAAGCCTGAGAGCTGCCCATAGAAAAAGCTCTTGAACCTGGACATGCCCTGACGCCTCAGCGGCAGCGACACTGCGGCACCTTCCGGGAAATTTTGGAGCCCTATGCCGAGCGCGAGGACAATTGCGCCGGCTACATTGGCACCGCCAGCCTTGAGCGCCGCGGCCCCGAAGCCGACGCCAACAGAGAGACCTTCCGGAATATTGTGGAGCGTTATGGCAAGCGCTAGCAGGACGGTGCGCGACCATCCGGTCTTGACGCCTTCTGTTTCTTCCGGATCGATATGGAGGTGGGGAAGGAAGCGGTCCACCAGCCTGAGGAAAAAGCCTCCTGCGAGGAAACCGATCGCTGCAGGCATCCACTTGACGAGGCCCATGGCCGCCGCGGCCTCAATCGAGGGCTCCAGGAGGGACCAGAAGCTGGCTGCAATCATGACGCCGGCGGAGAACCCCAGCATCGTATCCATTACGCGCCGGTTGGCGCTTCTGAACAGGAAGACTGTCGCTGAACCCAGTGCGGTCATCCCCCATGTGAACAGTGTTGCAAAAATCGTCTGCATCACCGGCGAAAGCTGGCTGAACCAGTTGCTCATGCCCATACTCCTTTTTGCGCGGGCCTTCAGCCTACGTGCTGCAGCCTATCGCAGCCCGCCATGGATTTCGCACATTGCGCCGCTGTGATGCCACTTGAGGATCGCTTTATCGCCACGATACTCCGGTTCATGCCCGCTGGTAAATACGCGAAATGGAATATCGACAAGAACAGCAGCCTGGAGCCAGCCGGCATCAAGTCCGGGCCGGTTGATCCGTGCCTTGGTGACCGTCTTTTTTCCTGCGGTCTCTGGGTGCTTCGAAAAGCCTCTGCAGGAGGCAGAAAACGAATACCAGGAAGCCGATCGCGATCCTGGTCCACCATGAGTTGAGGGTTCCCTGAAAAACGATCAACACCTGGATGGTGCCGTAGACAAGGACACCCAGGAGTGTACCGAACACGCTGCCTACTCCTCCTGTCAGCAAGGTTCCCCCTATCACGACGGTGGCAATCGCATCCATCTCCATGCCCCTGCCGTCCAGCGCATAGCCGGACAAGGTGTAGAACGTGAACACGATTCCCGCGAGCGCCGAGCAGAACCCGCTCAATCCGTAGACCATTATCTTTGTCCGCTTCACGGGAAGGCCCATCAGCATGGCCGACTGCTCGTTACCGCCGATCGCGAAAAGGGTGCGCCCGAATTTGGTCGAACGGGACAGGAAGATGCCGACAAGGAGTATCACGATAGCTATGACCACGCTGATAGATATAAAGTTTTTGCCCACAAGGTAAATCCGCATGTGGGCGAGCTTCTGCCAGAATGGATTTGAGATCGCGATGGTATCAAGACTTATGACATAGCAAAGTCCCCTGGCAAGGTACTGTCCGGCGAGGGTGACGATGAAAGGCGGCAGTTCGAATGCCTGGATAAGGTATCCCATGAAAAGACCGAGCCCGAGGCCCATCGCCAGAGTGACCAGAATGACGGGAAGCGGCCCCCAATGCGATTTTTCGAGGAGGCTCGAGGCGATCATGGTGGACAGCGCAAGCACCGATCCCACCGAGAGATCTATACC
>JAJFUL010000027.1 GCA_021372425.1 Spirochaetaceae bacterium | reverse complement strand
ACCGATGATGTATGCGCCTCCGGCATAACAGACGCAGTTAGCCTCTGCAAGGCCGGCAAGATTCTCTGCATCAGGATGGAGGATATCGCTTTCCAGAAGATGCCCAACCGCATCGACATGGTAGAATCCGATACCATCGCCTCCAACCACGCATAGTACCTCATCCTGGCTGCCATCTGAAGCTGCTCCTGCGCAGATACACTTGGCGCCTGCAACGCTGGCAGGAAGCCTGATTCCCCCCAGCAGCGCGTATGGATCGGAAGCCTGGGCGCGACCATATACCAAGATCTCGTCTGTATTGTTGAGGACATAGAAAACGTCGCGGGAAGCGGAGACTGCGACAGCTGTTGGGGAAGCCAGAATGAAGCCGCCGGTCGATTCGGCGGCTATTGTCTGCTCACGGTTGAGTACCCCGGTCCCATCATCCGCGTAGATAAAGAGCTGGGATGTCTCGCAAGACACAACTACGATGGCATCTGACGAAGTCACCTGGAGATCCTTGAGATTCTTCGTCCCTGTGCCGGCTTCAGGGATTGACATGTTGGTCTTGCAGACCCAGGTTTGACCATCATTGACATAAGAAAATATGGTCTGGCTGGGGCTGCTGATGGCATAAAGCCGGCAGCCGTCGCTGGAAAAATCCAGAGCTTTCAGCTCACGGAGGCCCGATGGC
This sequence comes from Spirochaetaceae bacterium, assembly GCA_021372425.1. Lineage (GTDB taxonomy): Bacteria > Spirochaetota > Spirochaetia > Treponematales > Rectinemataceae > JAFIHQ01. The sequence goes on along the minus strand of JAJFUL010000027.1, from coordinate 11,345 downwards.
GCTCCCATGCCGATGCTCGTATCGAAAACGGAAACCTGATCGCCATTTTCATCCAGAGTATAAATCCTCAGCCACCCTGTGGTGCTTCCTGTCTGCGTAGCGGCGATCCTCCGCGCATCGCTGGAAACGGCCAGAACGTCCTCGTTTTTGGCTGAACCATCGATCCTGATCTGATCGCGCCAAAGTCTGATCCAGGACGAGGAAGGAGGAAGAATCGTCGTTCCCGAGCCCTCACCAGCGCTGATTTCCGCTCCGCAAGGCGCAGCGAAGACATGCAGCGCCGAATCGATATCCATGCCTGAAACGGCGATCAGTCCCGATGGCGATCCAGCCACGGCCCTGATGACCGAGCTTTTCCCGGCTCCCTTGTTGCTTTCCTCGCCTTTTCTGAAAAGCGAAGCCCCCATGGCAGCACGATAGTCATAACCAGCCTCCCAGCTTGTCCAGCTTCCTGCCGGCCCGCCGATGAATTCGTAAACGATGTTAGCCGAAGCTGCGCGTCCGGATGCTTGTGACTGTTCGATGAAATTCGCCTGCACCTTGGATAATCCGGAATTCTCATTAAGAGGAGGGCAGGCAATAGTATTGGCCGGCAAGAGCCTGCCGCCGCTCGCTATTGGAGTGCCACTACTCTGTTTCTGACCGTTGAAGTACCAGCTTGATGTAAGGCTTTCTGCATTATCTCCGGAGCATGGGATCACCAGCGGCGCAATAGTGCCGCCATGAGGCAACAGGTGATTGACACTGGCAAGCGGCGTTTCCAGTGGACTGGGATCGATGTTGACCGGAGAGAATCCCAGGACCGAGGCACCGACTTCTATGGTGCAGCTTCCTTTTGTCTGGAAGCCTGCCAGGATGAGGATGATGTCGGCGAGACCTCCCGCCGGATTCCCTTCGCTGTCGAAGTGGCAAAGACCGAGTTCGTAATAGCCTGCCTGGATGGCAGCCAGAGAAAAGACGCTCTGGCCGGGCAAGATTTCGATGGGGATCGGGTCGGGGCTGATCGTGCCCAAATGTCCCGGCAGGCCTTTGTAGCTCAGGGAACCCGAGATCTTTTCCCCATCGGCGAGCGGATAGCTGCTGGAAATTGACAATTCGAGACTTCCTGTCCCTTCGAGCGGCAGGAGCATTATGACGAGGGTAGCAGACCTTCCTGGCTGAAGCCTGGCACTCTTCGTTCCATTGGCTACTTCAAGGCCGGCTGCCGAAAATGCTCTTGCCGTAAATGTCCAGTCTCCCGGCTTCAACTGCTGTTCGGTGCTTGAACTGGCGTTGTCAACAGTGACCACGGTGCCGTCAGAATGAGTTCCTTCGATGCTGTAATGCGCAATTGTCCAGTCTGACGCTGGCACGGTTGTACGCGCCGTTTTGGCTGCGCTTGCCTGTTTTTCCATGGTCCGGGCAAGATTTGGATCGAGGGTCAGTCTGATGACAAGCTTGGTCGTGCCCTTTTTCTGGAAAAGGGAGCACGCTTCGAGCTGCATGCAGGAAACCATGACAATCAGCAACAAGCTCAAAAATGAGAAAAAAGCAGACCTGAATTTCATTATATTCTCCACATTTTTAACGTCAGGGAAAGCCCGCCGCGATTTGAAGGCCGAGGCTTTATCCATGAGAAACCGATTGAAGAGAATGGCAAGGGGACCTATAATCGAACCCAGGTTTCCTGCGGTGCAGCAGGGCTCGTTGTGGCCTTTCATTACATACCTGGGGGGATGCTGGTGAAAATCCTTATGGTTTCCAGTGAGGCCATGCCATTTGCCAAATCAGGCGGACTGGGGGATGCGGTAAGTTCCCTGGCAAAAGCCCTGTCCAGGTTGGGGCACGACGTACGGATCCTCATTCCCCGCTATTATTTCATAGACAGGAATTCGCTGAAGCCTCTGGAAGGGGCGATGGGCGTTCCTGTCGGCATGGATGAGCACTGGACTTCGGTTTACGAATCATCTCTTCCAGATTCGGAAGTTCCTGTATATTTTCTCGATTATGAAAGATATTATGGCCGTTCGGGAGTCTATGGCAGCTCAACGCGGGAAGAATTCGCCGACAACCCCGAACGCTTTGCCCTGCTTTCCATGGCCGCCTTCCAGCTCTGTCGGAAAATAGACTGGATACCGGACATCATGCATGCGCATGACTGGCCGACTTCCCTAGTCCCCGTCTACCTGAAAACGCTGGAAAAGACAGGCGATTTCAGCAGGACGGCAAGCGTCCTGACCATCCATAATCTCGGCTATCAAGGTATTTGTGCCAAGGAGCATTTTCCCTTTTTCCATCTTGATTGGGCGCTTTTCTACGGGGCTGGCTTCGAGTTCCGCGATGCGATAAACCTTTTGAAGTCGGGCATAACGAACGCAGATTGCCTTACGACGGTCTCGCCCAGCTACTCCCGTGAGATACAGACTCCGACCCAGGGCTTCTGTCTGGACGGTCTTTTGCGCTACCGCAGCCGTGACCTTGTCGGAATCCTGAACGGAATAGATACCGAGACCTGGAACCCCGAAACCGACCCCTATCTCCCCGCTGTCTATTCTGCCGATGACCTTTCCGGCAAGGCCGTCTGCAAGCGTGTTCTCCAGGAAAGCTTCGGATTGCGTCCGGATCCGAAAATTCCGCTCTTTGGCATTGTTACGAGGCTGACCGAGCAGAAGGGCATAGCCGAAATGTTTGGCAAAGGATTCGGCGCCTTGTCGCAGGTCTGTTCCAACATGAAAGTGCAGATAGCTGTTATCGGTTCCGGCGATTCCTGGTGCGAAGAAGAGATCCGTGTCCTTTCCCTCAGGTTTCCCAACTTCAAAGGGAAAATTGGCTATGATGAGCGACTGGCCCACATGATCGAGGCGGGTTCGGATTTCTTCATCATGCCAAGTCGTTATGAGCCTTGCGGACTCAACCAGATGTATTCCCTAAGGTATGGTACCTTGCCAATTGTCCACAGGACAGGAGGGTTGGCAGACACGGTGGAAAACTACAGCCAGGAAACCGGAGAAGGCACTGGCTTCATGTTCGACGACCTGACGCCGCAGGCGCTTTACAATACGATCGGCTGGGCTAATTGGGCTTGGTATAACAGACAGGGACATATCGAGCTAATGCGCTACAAGGCAATGACAAGGGATTTTGCATGGGAAAAATCCGCAAGTGAATATACGGCCCTCTACGGAAGGGCGATGGCGATACGAAAATCAGGCATTAAATGAAGGAACTCCCGTGACAGAAGAAAAACTCCGGAAAGTCTATGATTACGACCAGAGCAAAGTACAGGACACGCTGATCCGTACTTTTCATTCAAAAGGCATGACGGCGACAGTTGCCGATATTGCAGGGCTTACCGGACTTCCTCTAAACCAGATCAAATCCGAACTGCCCGCCGTCGTCGATGAATACGACGGAAGATTGCGGGTCACTGATAAAGGCGAGATTCTTTATTCGTTCCCCAAAGGCATGAAGAGCCGCTACAAGGGCTTTGTCCCTATGGCCAGAAAGGCCTGGGCAGCAATCAAGAAAGGCGCCGCCGCCGCTTTTAAGCTGGCTTTCAAGGTTTGGATCATGACCATGCTGGTCGGCTATTTCGTCATTTTCGTCGTACTTCTGCTGCTTGCCATGGTGCTATCGATGGGCGGCGGCATGCGTGGCGGCGGCGGAAGCAGCGATCGTAATGACAGGCGCGGCAGCGATTCGGGCGGTGGCTTTGGCGGCATTGGAGGGATCTACCTGACGAGCAGGCTGTTTGATTCCTTCGTGAGGCTTTGGTTCTACTCGGAACTTTTCCGTGGGCCCGAGAACAGACAGCGCAGGGAATATGATAGGGAATACGATTATGGAGAGCCTCGTCCAAGGAAGCCCCTCTACAAGTCGATCTATTCCTTTGTCTTCGGCGATGGTGATCCCAACGAGCATTGGGACCAGATCGAGAAAAAGTCCGTGCTTGCCTTTCTGCAAACGCATAAGGGCATAATCACACTGCCTGAATTCATGGCCATAACAGGGCTTGAACCTGAAAAAGCCGAACAGGCCATTAACAGATATATGCTGGAATTCGAAGGTACGCCTGAAGTGACCGAAAAGGGAACAATCTATTTCAGCTTTCCCGGCCTGCTGACACGGATAAACGAAACGCCCGAAGCGAGCGGTTCCACCATCGCTCTCAAAAAGCTCGGCCAGTTCTCCTCGAACAAGCCGAAGATGAATAAGGTTTTCCGCTGGATCAATGTCTTCAACCTTGCCTTCGGGGGCTATTATCTCTGGAACTCGGTCTCGGTCGGCAACGCTTTCTACACAGTCACGACAGAAGGCCTAGCCTTGCGCGGCGGCTTTGCCTATCTCTATTCAACCTCGGCCTATCTTTTTCATTCCTTCGGCGCGGCCAACCCTGCGTCAGGCATATTCTGGGGACTCGGCATCGTGCCGCTTGTCTTTTCCCTGCTTTTCTGGGCGATCCCTGCCATCCGCGACAGAAGGCTGAAAAGCGAGAACGAGATGATCAAGGTTGAGAACCTTCGCCGAATAGTCTGCCGAAAAATCGCCTCAGCCAGGGAGTTGTTCAAACCGGCGACTGTCTCGGTATCGGTCGATGAAGCCAAGCCTGCAGATCCCGTCGCCGCGGACAAGATCGCGGGCCAGCTTGCGGCATGGTCCGGGGCCGAAGTTGTCGAGGATGGTTACCTTTTCAAGGAAATCAACCTGACGCAGGAAGAGGCCGAAAAACTGCGCACACAGATGGATCTGGGAACCTATGCTCCAGGAGGGACTATTTTCGACAGTAACGCCTGAGGGCACCGTCTTTTCGGGAAATTCACCCCTCTGCGGGCTGCGCTTCTTCTTCCTTCATATCCTTGGCTATCTTCGCAAGAGGCAAGAGTTCTCCCTTGTCGAATTCCCCAGGGACAAGCGAGGGCTGCTCCCAGTCGGGAGATATGAGTATGCCATTTCCAAGGCAGCGCATGAAAACCTGCGGGTGCCGGGCTGCTTCGTATAGCGGATAGAGCCAGGGACCCGAGCGCCTGAAGAGACCCTCCATGAAGGAATCGGCGAGGCTCCAGTATGCTTCACCATACCACTGCTCAAAAGAGTTCAAGTCATCCAGGGATCGCGCCGACGCAACGAGCTTGACTGGCGGGATTTCGTTTTCCTTTCCTGACATGCCGGCTTCGATTGCATCACAGGCCGCTCCAGGGCGCACCATCATGATGCCAAATGACCAAGGGGCCTGGCAGGGCAGCCTGCAGAGCGCAATTTCACCTCCGAAAGCCAGGCTTGAAGGATCTTCGCAGATGTCGGTCCTGAATCCGCCGAACGCCTCTTCGATGCGAAGGGCGGGGCGCATTCCGGCAGCTTGGCAATGCGAATCCGTAAAGCTCGCCAGGAAAAGCAGGATGTCGGCCTCCCCGGGGAAGAACCAGAATCTGGCATAGCCTGGGAAGCGTTTTGCGAGAGCTTTCTCAAAGCGTGTTTTTTGCGTTGAGGGGTAGGCTGCGACAAGTCCCTTGTCCAGCAGATCCTTTGTTTCTCTGGCTCCGCGTCCTCTGGAATAACCCATGATGGCGCGGCCGGCATCGGCATAGAGATCGATATATCGCTTTCCATTGGTGCCGTAGAGCCTCCAGTTTCTTGCCCTGCGGATGGGAGGGAGCTTGCGCAGCAAAACCGAAGGAGTCGCAGCCTCGGGATTCTGCGGTTTAAGGGGCTTGTTCATTCCTTGATCCTCTCAAGTTTTCTCGTATATTTGGGAAAAAACTGGGCTACCTTGCCTGTCTCGAATTGCACGATGACCAGCGGACCGGAACTTTCGGTCATGCTTGTCTTGATGATCACGCCTTGCCCGTATTCATCGTGATAGACGGCCATGCCCGTCTTCCATTCGGATGAAACTGCGCCGGCATAGCCGGTCCGGTTCCCTGTCCGATAGCCTTCCCTGCCGCCGGCGCCCCAGAATTCATAGAGACCTGCATCGATCTCGGTGAGGAACCGGGAAGGCAGGGTCTCGAAAAGACGGCCATGGATGCGGCGCCAGCGGCAGGCGGTCAGGTAAATCCTGTCCTTTGCCCTGGTCAAGGCCACATAAAACAAGCGCCTCTGCTCCTCAAGCTCTTCGCCCGACTCATCGTCGCGCGGAAAGAGACCCTGTTCGAGTCCCGTGATTATGACAACAGGAAACTCCAGGCCTTTCGTGTTGTGCATTGTGATGAGCGTCACTGCATCGGGCGATATGTCCTCAGCGGAAGTCTGCAGGCTCCTGTCCAGATCGATCGTCTCGAGGAATTCCGCAAGCCCCTCCTTTACCAGGGGATAAATGGACGCGGCGTTCACTAGTTCTTCCATGTTGTTCAGTTTCTGTGTTCCGGCGATTTCATCCTTGTTCTTGTGGAATTCCGCGAGACCACTTTTTTCAATGATGTTTTCGAGGAGAATGCTGAGCGACTGCGTACCCTTGTCATGTCCTTTGGGCGCTGCACCAGTGCCGCGGCGGGTTTCCTCTGCAGCAGCGATATCGCTTGAAGGGAGCTCCAGCAGCGAAGAAGCAGCCTGGATAATATCCAGGAATTCCTTGAGGCCGGCTTTCGCCTTTCCTTTCATCGCATCCCTGTTTTCCAGGCATGAATCCATGATGGAACAGCCCTTCTGCAGTGCTAGATCGAGGAGGGAATCAACGCTGCTTTCACCGATACCTCGGGTCGGCTTGTTGACGATGCGCCTGAATGCGATCTCGTCGCGAGGATTGAGGAGGAATGCGAGGTAAGCCAGCAGATCCTTGACTTCTTCCCTTTCGTAAAAGCGCAGGGCGCCGACCAGCCTGTAGCCAATCTTCCTGCGGGGGAATTCCTTTTCGAAAGCGAGCGACTGGGCGTTGGTGCGATAGAGAATCGCGATGTCCGACAGATTGCCTCCGGACTTCAGGTGACCCCTGATGATATGGGAGCAAAACTCCACTTCCTGGTCCTGGTCGTCCAGCAGCGCGAGCTGTGGCTTTGCACCGCCAGGCTTGGTCGCATGTAAGGTCTTGCCAAGCCTGTTCTTGTTATGCGAGACCACATTGCCGGCAATGTCCAGGATGCTCTGACTCGATCGATAATTGCGTTCAAGCCGGATGATCGTGGTGCCAGGAAAGGAATTCGAGAATGAGAGTATGTTTTTCACCTCTGCGCCGCGAAACCTGTAGATTGACTGATCATCGTCGCCAACAACGCAGACATAAGACCCGGGTGCTGCAAGTTTTTGTAATAAAAAGAATTGCGCAACATTTGAATCCTGGTACTCATCCACCAGGATGACCCGGAAACGCTGATGTGTACGCTGGGCGACGGCTTCATCGGTTTCGAGGAGCCTTGCGGGAAGCCGGATCAGGTCCCCGAAATCCACATTGCCCGTCGTCCGAAGGCGTTCCTCGTAGAGCGCGTAAACCCTGCGGAGATCGCTCTCTCCGCCCAACCGGTCGAGGGAAGGGGAATCAGGTTCAAGATTGTAGTCTTTGGCCCGTGATATGAGCGTGGCATACCTTTCGCATTCCTGCTTCGATGCCTGAGGCAGCACAGTCCGGATCAGCTGCGTCGAATCATCATCGTCATAGATGACGAAATTTGAGTCGAGGGCGATAGCGGAGGCATTGCGCCTGAGGAACCATGCCCCAAATGAATGGAATGTGCGGATGGTTGCCCGGGAACATTGCGGCTCTATCGCCATCGCCCGCTCTCGCATTTCCTTCGCTGCCTTGTTGGTGAAGGTTACGGCGAGAATTGATTCGGGGCTGACGCCTTTTTCCCTGACGAGATAGGCAATTTTGGTCGTTATGACACGGGTCTTGCCGGTTCCCGCCCCCGCAAGAATGAGAAGAGGGCTGCCTTCATGAAGTACAGCACGCAGCTGCTCGGGATTGAGCGAGGAAAGATAAGGCGGAAGGATTTGGCTCCCGGTCATAAATCCTGCCCGTTCCGGATTTCCGCCAGCAGGTCCACGCCGCGCACACCGGTGATCCTTGCCCTGACCACCGAACCTGGCTTGACAGGACTATCCAGCACCGTGAGCCCATCGACATCGGGAGCCTGCATCCAGGCTCGGCCAAGGCTCATCGGCGAGCCTTCGACCTGTTCCTCAATGATGAGATCGAGATCCACGCCTACAAAGCGTTCCAGCCTGCGAACCGTAATTTCTTCCTGGACGCTCTCGAGTTGCGCCTGTCTTGCTCTGGCTGTATTCTTCGGGACCCTTCCTTTCATGGAATAGGCCGGAGTATCTTCCTCGCGGGAGTAAGTAAAGCTGCCAAGCCAGTCGAGTTGGGCCTTTTTCTGGAAGTCCTGCAGGATGGCAAAATCCTCATCCGTCTCGCCTGGAAAGCCAACCAGGAAAGTTGAACGGATCATGGTGTCGCCTAGCGCCGAACGGATGTTCTCTATAAGGTCGAGATATTCCTGCTCCGAACCGACCCGGTTCATCGCCTTGAGTATCTTCTCAGAAGAATGCTGGAAGGGCAGGTCGAAGTAAGGGAGGATGCGGGGATCGCGTGCCATGACGGGCAGGATGCCCTCTGGGAAATGATCAGGATGGATATAGAGGACACGAACCCTGAAATCTCCCTCTATGCGGGTCAGCGCATCGAGTAGTTGTGGCAGGAGGCACTGACCCTGTGCCAGATCCCTTCCATAAGCCCCCAGGTCCTGGCCTACGAGATCGAGCTCGTGGAAGCCGCGAGCGATGAGAGACCGGCATTCAGCCAGGATGTCTTCCATGGGGCGTGAACGCAATTCGCCGCGAATGAGGGGAATTGCACAATAGGCGCAATGATTGGAACACCCTTCCGTGATCTTGACGTGAGCAGTGCCGGGATAATCGAAAAATCTCTTGCGCTCATAGTATGGCGACTGGATCGTCCAGGGCTGGGGAGAAGTCAGTGCGGAACGGTTTCCCTTCGCGAGGCCCCGAACTGCCTCGCCTATTCCTGAAAGGTCGGCATTGCCGAATATTCCATCGGCTTCCTGCATTTCATCGAGCAGCGCCTGCGGGTAGCGTTGGGCCAGGCAGCCGGCGACAAGGACCTTTTTCTCGGGCCAGGCATTCTTGATCTGGGCAATGGCTTCTATGGATTCCTTCTTTGCCGATTCGATGAATCCGCACGTGTTCACGATCACAAGGTCAGCATCGGTTCCATCAGGAACATACTCGAATCCCTCAGCTTCGAGCCTGGCTACAATTTCCTCTCCGTCCACCTGGTTCTTGGCGCATCCATGCTGGTCAATGAAAAATTTCACGTGATTCCCCAAAGGTACAGAATTTTATGGCAGCCAGCCTCTGCTTTTGGCTTTGCCGTCAATCGAGATTGGCCGCGACAAGGGCCCAGCCGCCATCGGCTTGCGACCATGATATTTTCTTAACTACAATTTCACCAGGCGAGCCCATTTCAAGGTCTGCAGTCTTGCCGCCCGATGCCTGGAAGACCAGTTTTGCAGCCTGCGCATTCGATGCCCAGACGGTCAAGGACGAGTTGACATTGACAGTAATGCTTTCGCCCTTGAAATAATACTTTTCCACCCATTCCTTCCGGTCGGCCTCATACCGGAACATGCAATTACCCCTGAATGCAACCTGCACAATAAAGGGATAAGGTCCCCGCGAAGATCGCAAGAGGACGGCCGGTGTCGTGGCTTTGGCTTCCGCACCTGCCTTGGCAGAATCAGGAACGGTGACTTCTCCCTGAGCTGCCGCTGTGTCAGTCTGGCTGATTTCCAGATGTAGGAGTGCACCGGAGGCGGGCTTGTTCTTTTCAAAATCGGCCGCTGTTATCGTTGCATCAGGAATCGCATCCTTGTTTGTATCGATTGTTGCAGGCTGGCCCAAAGACAGATTGAAGGGCCCCCATGGAGTGACCAGGTTCACGGTGTCATCGATGGAATCCAGCTTGGCTTTGAATACGTCATCGCCAAGCGGGATGATCAGGCTATCCCCGACATAGAGCCGCTTTTCGAAGGGCGTACCCTCGACTCGGTACTCAACCGGCTTGGCTTCCGTGGCATCCTGTGGTGGCTGGCTTGACGGCTTCTGGCGGAAGGCCTCCCAGATCAACAGTGCTGCAACGATGGTTATTAGCAAAATGCCAAGGAAGTGTCTCTTCCTTCCCTGCCCGGAATCGGCGTTCGCCTGGTCTGATCCGGCGCCTGTGGCTGTATCAGGCTCTCCTGCAGCAGGAAGCAATTCCGCACCCGTGGCGCCGGAATTGCTTCCTGGACTTGCTTCCGCGGTGATATCCGGTTTTTCGGCACCGGCATCTGCACCCTTGGCCTCGGTCTGGGTTTGGACCTTGCGATCCGATGCTGCGTGGCCTGACCTGGAAGCTTTCGCCTTATTCCTCCGCATGTCCATGGAGGTTTCTGCCTCATGAACCGCATCGTTGAGGCGATAGGCAGCCACGACCTTCTCTGGATCAAGGCCGAGATACTCGGCATAATTCCTAATGAATCCAACAATATATGGTTCTCCAGGGAACCCCGTAAAATCATCATTCTCAATCTTCGCAAGAAAACGTACACTTATGTTGGTATCGTCGGCGATACGATCGAGCGTAAGCCCTTTCTTGAGTCGAATTTCCTGTATCTGAGCCCCAATTTTGGCCATCCCTGCTCCTTATCGGCGTCTGCCCATCGTTCTCACTCTACTGGAACAGAAAGTTGTTGTAAACATTGGCGCTTGCCGGAGCGTCATAGAGGAAACGCGTTGTGGGAATATTCTGATTGAGTTTCGTCTGCGTGAAGTCGAAGCTGATCTTTTCATTGGCCACCGTCCATCCCTCTATCCTGCGAAAGAGGAGGCTGGCGGGCAAAATGGATATCCTGATTGACTTGAACCCCTCGGAGGCAGCCTTTCGCGTCAGAACGAGGCGCTGAACCATTTCCTCCGAGCCCTGGTCGAGAGGCACGGCCTGGGGCGAAGCCTCCCACGCGATCGAATAATTGCGCTTCATCATGGCAAGACCTTCGCGGCTGGCCAGCGTGGCTGCTCCCGCTCCGAGGCTGTCGGTTCCGGTTTCCTGCTGCAATACGGCCTTGTATTGCGGAATATAGACTATGAGGCGCTGTCCGTCGAAGACGATCACCTGTTCGGGCGGCTGCCGGAAGTCTATGCGCATGAGCTGGGGGGACTTGAACCAGAGGTCGCCCGACATGGCCTGGCCACCCGAATTGATGAGTATCGACGCTTCGTAATCATTGATCGAGGCGTAGCGTTCAGATACTTTTCCGAAGAACTGCTCCGCGGTCACTATTTCCTGCGTGACAGCCGGGAAAACTAGGCAGAGGAGCATGCCCAGGATTGCAAAAAGTCGTTTCATCGATCAGCTCCGTTCAATCTGAAGAGTCATG